>JAWVEW010000167.1:0-7030 GCA_033856495.1 Miltoncostaeaceae bacterium
CGCGAACGCCCAGGAGCTGGTTCGCCAGTGGCAGGTGAGCGCGGACTGGGCCGACGACGGCGCCGTCAACGGCTCGGTGCCGGCCGCTCCGAGCGCGGTGGTGCAGGGGCAGGTGCCCGGCGGGCGCGCCTACACCGTCAACACCTACACGGACGGCCGCGGCGGCGAGCTCGAGCAGCTGTGGCTCGTGCACGGGATGGCCCACGCCTGGTCGGGCGGCTGTGCCTGCCAGTCCTACGCGGACCCGCTCGGCCCGAACGAGAGCCAGGCGATGTACGACTTCTTCATGCGCCACCCGATGCCGGCCGCCGCGGCCTCCGGCGGCGGCGCGCCGGACTCGATCGAGCCGCCCGCCGCGCCCGACGCCGGCCCGGTTCCCGGCACCGGCCCCGCTGGCACGCCCAGCGCGCCCCCGGCCCAGCCCGGGGCCCCGTCGTCCAGTGCCGGCGCCGGCGTGCCCATGCGCGTCGGGAAGCTGATCGCGGGCCCCCGGGTCTCGCTCGGCCAGGCCCGTCGCAGTGGCATCCGGGTCTCGTTCGTCGTGCCTCGCGGCGCCCGGGTGATCCAGGTTCAGCTCCTGCGCGGCGGGCGCAGCCTCGTCAGCAGGATCGTCCCCGCGGCACGATCCGGCTCGCGCCAGACCGTGCAGCTGCGCGGCGTGCGTCTGAGCCGCCAGCTTCGCGGCGGCAAGTACAGCGTCGCATTGAGGGCCGGGGGCACCCGCGCCCTCCTCGATCCGCCCGTCAGGCGGATCATCACGGTCAGCTGACGCGGGTCGATCAGGCGCCCGACCTCGGGGCCCCCGCCAATCGCGGGGGCCTTCGAGGCTCGTACTGCGGGCGCCCCGGCAGGTCACCGCGGCGCCGCCGCTCTCGCCAGAGCAGCCCGGACCGCCGGCAGGTCCTCTCCGAACACGAACGCCGATCGCAGGCCGGCCGCACCGAAGACGTGCGCCAACGGGCCCTCCGGGCAGACGAGGCCCAGCCGCCCGCCGCCGCGGTGCGCTTCGTTGCGAAGGCTCAGCAGCGCGCCGAGGCCGGCGGAGTCGATCATCGTGACCGCGCCGACGTCGATCACGAGCTGGAGCCTCGCCGGGTCGTAGCGCCTCACGCGCGCCCGGAAGCTCGCGGTCGTGTAGATGTCGAGCTCCCCCTCGAGCGCGAGGTGGACCAGATCCTGGTGCTCGTGGATGTCGACGGACAGCAGCGACCGGACTGGTCGTGCCGGCCACGTCAGCCCGCCGCGTCTGCCCCTCCCGCTCCCCCAGGCCATCCAGGGCCGTCCTTTCCTCGCCAGCGTCCCCTCCACGACACAGGGTGGAGCCCCCTCTCGGCGTCGCGAACGGCCCTCGTGCCAGCTGCCACCGGCCTTCGAGCCGGGCGCCGCCTCCGCGGTCATCGTCTGGACAGGCTCTGCCATGTGGTCGGGACCAGGCGCTGCTCGAGGCCGGAGTAGAGGCTGAGGGGCCGGATCAGCGCGTTCGACTCCATCTGCTCGATGACGTGCGCGGTCCAGCCGGTGATGCGGCTCATGACGAAGATGGGCGTGAACATCGGGATGTCGAAGCCCATCAGGTAGTACGTCGGGCCGGCGGGGAAGTCGAGGTTGGGGTGGATGCCCTTCAGCTCGATCATGGTGCGCTCGAGCTCCTCGTACATCCGCACCCAACGCTCGCCGTCGCGAAGCGCGGCCACCTCGAGGAACGCGGCCTTCATGGTCGGCACGCGGGAGTCGCCGCGCTTGTAGACCCGGTGGCCGAAGCCCATCACCTTGCGCTTGGAGGCCAGGGCCTCGCGCAGCCAGCCGGCCGCCAGGGCCGGATCGCCGATCTCGAGCATCATGTCCATCACGGCCTCGTTGGCGCCGCCGTGGAGCGGCCCCTTGAGGGCTCCGATGGCGGCCGTCACGGCGCTGTAGATGTCCGACAGCGTCGAGGTGACGACCCGCGCGGTGAAGGTCGAGGCGTTGAAGGAGTGCTCGGCGTAGAGGATCAGCGAGACGTCGAAGGCCCGCACGATCTCCGGCTCGGGGACCTGGCCGAAGCACATGTGGAAGAAGTTCTCCGAGAAGCCCAGCGACGGGTCCGGCGAAATCGGCGCAAGGCCGCGACGGCGGCGGTGGTCGAGCGCGACCACGGTCGGAAGGCGCGCCATCATCGCCACCGCCTTCGCCAGGCTGGGCTCGCGGCCCCCCTCGCCCTCGGTCGGGTCCTCGGCGCCGAAGGCGCTGACGGCGCTTCGCAGCACGTCCATCGGGTGACAGGTGTCGGGAAGCCGCTCGATCTGCGAGATCGTGCTGGGGCTGAGCTCGCGCAGGGAGCGCTCGGTCTCCACCAGGGCCGCCAGCTCGTCCGGGCTCGGCAGCTCGCCGTGCCAGATGAGGTGGGCCACCTCCTCGAAGCTGCACGACGCCGCCAGCTCCTGCACCGGGTAGCCCCGGTAGGTCAGGGAGTTGGTGTCGGGCACGACGTTGGAGATCGCCGTGCGGTCCACCAGGACGCCGGTAAGGCCCTTGTGCACCTCTCGTGCCGCTGCGCTCATCCGTCCCCTCTCTCGGTCAGGGTGAAGTTGAAGACATCCGCATCGAACGCCTCGTACTCGACGTAGCCGAGCAGCTCGTAGAGGCGGCTTCGGGTCTGCATCCGGGCCACGACGGCGGCCTGGCTCCCGTCCTCCGCGATGGCCGCGAGCCCCTGCTCGACGGCGCCCATGGCCAGTCGCAGGGTCGTCACGGGGTAGATGACGACGTTGGCGCCGACCGACTCGAGGGTCGCGACGTCGAGGAGCTCGGACTTGCCGAACTCGGTCATGTTCACGAGCAGCGGCACGTCGATCACAGCCCGCACCGCCTCGAGCTCGCGCGCGTCGGCGAGGGCCTCCGGGAAGACCATGTCGGCGCCGGCGTCGACGTAGCGCCGGGCCCGCTGGATCATGGCGTCGAGGCCCTCGGAGGCGCGGGCGTCGCTGCGCGCGCAGATCACGAAGCCCGGATCGCGCCGGGCATCGACGGCGGCGCGGATGCGGCGCACCATCGTCGCCTCGTCCACCAGCGACTTGTGATCGAGGTGGCCGCAGCGCTTGGGGTTCAGCTGGTCCTCGAGGTGGCAGCCGGCGAGGCCCGCGTCCTCCAGCGCCTGCACCGTCCGGGCCACGTTCATCGGCTCGCCGAACCCGGTGTCGGCGTCGATCAGCGACGGCAGGGCCGTGGACCGGGCGATCTGCCCGCCGCGGCCGGCCACCTCGGTGAGGGTGGTGAGGCCGACGTCCGGCAGCCCGAGGTCGGCCGCGAGCGCGGCGCCGGAGACGTAGACGCCGTCGAAGCCGGCGTCCTCGATGGCCATCGCCACCAGCGGCGAGAATGCCCCGGGCATCCGCAGCAGCCGCCCCGAGGCGAGCCCGGCGCGCAGGCTGGCCCGCTTGCCGGCCGCGTCGGGCCGGGAGGTCGCGAGCGCCGAGCGGCTCATCGGTCGAAGATCCCGTTGGGGACGGCGACGCTCAGGGCGTCGCGTTCGGCGAGGACGGTGAGGCCGCCGAGGTCGCGGGCGCCGAGGAGGGGCAGCGCCTGGGCGCAGTCGAGGAAGCGCTCCTGCTCGGAGGGGGCGATGACGCCATCCGCCAGCCGCCGGAATTTCTCGACGTACTGCGGGCGGGCGAAGGGCCGCGCGCCCGCCGGGTGTGCATCCGCCACCTGGAGCTCGTCCGTCATCACGGTGCCGTCGTCCAGGGTGACCACGATGCGGCCCCCGAAGGCGCGATCGGCGGGGTCGGCCGCGTGGTAGCGGCGCGTCCACTCCGGGTCCTCGACCGTGCTGATCCTGTGCCAGAGCGCCACCGTGTCCGGCCGGTGCGCCCGGGCGGGCGAATATGAGCGCTCGTGATGCCACTCGCGGTCCTGGAGCGCCACGGCGACGATGTACATGATCGAGTGGTCGAGGGTCTCGCGGCTCGCGTCGGGGTCCATCTTCTGGGGGTCGCCGGCGCCGGTGCCGATCACGTTGTGGGTGTGGTGGCTCGTGTGGATGACGACCTCGCGCACGCGTCCGAGGTCGCCGATGCGCGGCGCCATGAGACGGGCGAGGTCGATCAGCGCCTGGGCCTGGTACTCGGCCGAGTGCTCCTTGGTGTATGTGTCGAGGATCGCCCGCTTGGGCTCCCCGGGCTCGGGGAGGGCGACGTGGTACTCGGCTCCGGGGCCCCCGAGGAGCCAGGCGATGACGCCGTCCTCGCCCTCGTAGATGGGCGACGGGGAGCCCTGTCCGCGCATGGCCCGGTCCACGGCCTCGACCGCCATCTTCCCGGCGAAGGCGGGGGCGTGCGCCTTCCAGCTGGAGATGGCGCCCTTGCGCGATTGCCTCGTCGTGGTGGTCACGTGCAGCGCCTGCTGCACCGCCTGGTAGATCGTCTCGACGGGCAGCTCCAGCGCCGCGCCGATGCCCGCGGCCGCCGACGGGCCGAGGTGGGCGATGTGGTCGATGCGGTGCTCGTGCAGGCAGATCGCGCGCACCAGATCGACCTGGATCTCGTACGCGGCCGCGATCCCCCGGGCGAGCCGCCGGCCGTCCAGCTCGCAGTGCTGGGCCACGGCGAGCACCGGGGGGATGTTGTCCCCCGGGTGCGAGTAGTCGGCCGCGAGGAACGTGTCGTGGAAGTCGAGCTCCCGCACGGCGACGCCGTTGGCCCAGGCCGCCCACTCGGGCGAGAACCGGCTCCAGGGTCCGAGCCCCAGCACCGTCGCGCCGGGCGAGTAGGGGTGCGCCATGGCCTGCCGGCGCGCGCTCGCCACGGGGGCGTGGCGGAGCGACGCCGCTGCCACCGCCGCGTTGTCGATGATCCGGTCGATCACCGTCTCCAGCACACGGTCCTCCAGCGGAACCGGATCGGCGGCGACCTCGGCGATCCGCCATGCGAGCTGAGCCTCGCGCGGCAGGCTCTCCGAGGAGTGGTGCACGCGCACCGGGTGCGTCCTCATGCGGCTCCTGGCGGTCAGCACGTCGGTGCCTTCCGCAGGGTGCCATCCCACCGGAGCGGCCCGTGAGTGCCCGCCGCCCCGGTCAAAGGGCCATCCCCTGAAGCTCCAGCGCGCCAAGGAGCTCGTACGCGGACCGGCGCGCGTCGCAGCTCTCCCCGCGCCAGCCGAAGCTCGCGACCTCGCGCCAGCCGCTGCGCTGACCGGCGATCTCCGCGAACGACGTCCGCTGCCTGGGCACGAGGGGGGCCTTCACGACAGCCGCGCACAGCGTCAGCGCCGCCTCCCCGGCCACGGGCTCGGCGCGCATGGCGGGCGGGCGGGCCAACATCGCCGCCCTGCGCAGGGGCTGCAGGAGCATGTCGAGCGCCGCCTCGGGATGGACGCGCCCGAGCCCGGCGGCGATCGAGGAGAGCGGCGTCGGGGCATAGTCGCCGGCGAGGGTGATGCAGGGCCCGCCGGCCGGCCCGGCAAGCTCCAGGTCCACGCGAAAGCCCAGCAACTCGTCGCAGTAGGTCGAGGTCGCCGCCCAGGCCAGGGGTCGGGCGATCCGGTTCACGAGGCCACCGCCACGAGCTCCCGCCCGCCCGCCGCCGGCGCGTTCTCGCCGGGCGTCTCGACGGGCGGGATGGAGACGGCGGCAAGGCTCAAGAGCCGCCCCACCGGCCCCGACGCGTAGACGACGCGCAGCTTCACGCCACGCGCGCGGCAGTGCCGGCCCGCCCGAAGCAGCGCGCCGATCGCGGCCGCGTCCACGGAGTCGACCTCCCGCAGATCGACCGTCAGGCTGGCACCGCCGGACGCCGCGAGCTGCATGAGCTCGGCGCTGAACTCTCGAAAGCCTCCCGAGTCGAGCGGTCCCCGGACGGCGAGAACCGGACCGCAGCGTGCGCTGCGAGCGATTCGCTCGTATCGCGTGTGCCGGGGGCGGCAGGGCACGTCACGGTCCTTCGTGGTGATCATGGGTGTCGACTCCCCGGTTCTGGTGGGCGCGGCGGCCGCGCAGTCGGGCCTCACGCCAGGTCCGTTCTCACGAGCCCCGCCCCGTCGCAGCCCTCGCAGACCCTCGGCACGAGTCCCTCGCCGTTGCGTGCCTGCTCCCAGATCCGCCGCTGGCCCCAGCAGTCGGGGCAGCTGGCGGTGTCGGGCGCGATCAGCGGAAGGGGCGGCAGCGCGCTCAGGGTCTCCGCCCGCCAGGCGCGCCAGCTCGGGTAGCGGACGGGGACGGGCGCAGGCAGCGTGCCCGCACGTGCGATCGGGGCCATCGGAGCGCTCCTCGTGGGTCGGTTCAGGCAGCGTCGGGGACGGCGGCATCCCCGGCCGGCGGGCGGCCCACCGCGACGGCCACGCGTGCGCCGAGGGCCGCGTCGACGCTCGTCCAGTAATGGACCGCGGCGGCGAGCACCTTCGCCTCGACGCCTTGCCGCAGGTGGCCAGCGATGTTCGAGACCAGCCGCCGCCTGGCGGCCTCGTCCATCACGGTCCGGTAGAGGGCCCGCGCCTGGACGAAGTCGTCGTCGTCGCGGCGCTCGCTGTAGGCGGCGCGCACCATCTCGCCGCTCACGTGACAGCCCGGCTCCTGGAAGCGCGCGTCGGCCCGAGGTCCGCCGTACGAGTTGGGCGCGTACATGGGCTGGCCGCCCGCGTGCTCGTACCGCATCGCCTCGTCCCTGTTGTAGCTGCGGACTTCGGTTCGGGGCCGGTTCACCGGCAACTGCGCTCCGTGTCCGCCATGTCATCCCTGCCTTGTCGTGTGACTGTATGTGACGACGCCCGGGCCCCTCGCGTCGCGCGGGGCGCGCCGATACTGCCTGCTGGACTTCTATCCGCGGCGCGTCGTCCCCGGTATCCCGGAAACCCGGGATCTCGGCCGGCACCGGGCACGTAGCGTCGAGCAGCACCGCGGGCGCCGTGCGGCCTGGCGGGCCGCCCGGCCAGCGCGCGCTGGCACTGCGGTCAGCCGAGCGCGCCGGGCGGACTCCGCATCGTTTCGAGCAGATGTCCAGGCGAGCACCAGAGGCGCGCGGTGGCTGCAAGGGGCGGCTTCGTCCGTGGACGGTCGTCG
>JAWVEW010000168.1:0-3301 GCA_033856495.1 Miltoncostaeaceae bacterium
CCCGGCTGCTGGGCCGCCAGCACCACCACGTCCACGCTGGCGTTCCCGCCCTGGGGCGTCGCGACGGTGCCGCAGGCGTTCGCGCCGGCCCCGGGGCGGCCGGCGATCTGCGGGTTCAGGATCTCCCTGCGGGGGTCGTCGTTCAGGGCCAGGTCGGGGATGTCGCTGCGGAGCGCATCGAGGCGACGCTCCACCATCAGCGCCGGCTCGGCCGGGGCGGAGCCCTCGACGCGGAGGGTCGCCTGACTGCTCCACGGCGAGCTGTCGTCGCTTCGCCAGCGCAGCACGAGCGCAGTGTCCGACTCCTCCACCAGCCTCCACCGCAGGTCGTCGTAGGCGAGCGAGAACCCGTACAGGGTGCTGCGCCAGGGTGTTCTGGTGACGAGCGGCGGCCGGGTCGACGGCTCGCAGCCGACCGGCCCGCTGGGGCAGGGCGGCTCGAGGTCGCCGGGTGCGGCGGCCAGCACGAGGAGGGTCGTCGCGAGGGCGATCGCCGCGATCGCGCCGCCGAAGATCAGCAGCAGCCTGCGCGCGAGCAGCCGTGCCCCGGACGCGCCGGCGCGGCCGGCGTGGGCGATGGGCGCGCGGTCGGGGGCGGTCGTCATCCCGCTCTCCTCGCGGCTCCCGGACGCCGGGCGCGGCTTCGGCAGCGCCAGCAGCGACACGCCGCAGTGCGCGCAGAAGCTGTGGCGGGGCGTCTGCCGCCCGCAGTTGGCGCAGACGAGGGCGGGACCGACCGGCACCTCGGCGGCCTCCTGGACCAGGCCCAGGTGCACGACCTGGCGCAGCCAGAGCAGCGCCAGCGCGTCGAGCGCCACGAGCAGCGCGAGCGAGGTCGCGCGTCCCACCGCCAGCTGCGCCAGCGAGCCGCCGCAGACGAGCGCGGCGGCGGCCGCGGTCGCGACCGCCGGCCGCCCGAGGATGCCGAGCGCGCCCCGGTCGCGGACCGGCGCGCGGTGGGGGAGCCAGATCGCGCCGACCGCGGCGCCGGCCGCCGCGCCGGCGAGCACGGGCAGGGCCAGGCCCAGCTCCAGCACCCGCACGACCCACGGCCACACGAGGCCGACCGGCCTCAGGCCGCTGCCGAACACCGAGCTGGACTCGGTCAGCACCTGCCCGCCCACCAGGCAGGTGGCGGCGGCGACGCCGAAGGTGGCGCCGTCCAGGACGTCGTTGAACTTGCGGTAGGGCAGCAGCACCAGCGGCCCCGCGATCGCCAGCGCGGTCGCCAGGCAGGGCAGCGCCACGCCCCGCAGCAGGACGCTCGACGCGGTCGACTGGTCCAGGAGCGCGGAGCCGGCGGGGTCGAGGAGCCTGCCGACCACGCCGACGCCGATCCCGGCCACGACGCCCCAGGCCATCGTGACGGCCACCACCCGCAGCGGCTCGTCCTCGTAGATGTCCACGTCGTAGAGGTAGACGAGCATCAGCGTCGGCACGAGCGTCGCCGCCGCCACCAGGGCGACGGGGGAGAGGCCGCCCAGCGCGAGCCCCACCAGCAGCGCCGTGCCCAGCGCGAGCGCCCAGCGGAATGTCGCGAGCGAGCCGCGCGGCAGCTGCGGGAAGAGGGTGGAGGCGAGCGCCGGCAGCAGCCGGCGCTCGTGGGGCGCCGCCGCGAAACCCCTGCGGGCTCCCCCGGCGGCGGCGTCGGCGAGCGGATGGCCGCAGCGAACGCAGAACGCGCCGGTCGGTGCCCCGAAGCCGCAGTTGGGGCAGTCCGGCGGCGTGCCGGCGTCTCCGCTGGTGGTCACGCCGCCGGGTGCCTTCCCGTGGACCTACTGCGCCTTGGCGTACTCGTAGAGGTTCTGCGCGGCGTTGCCCTGATAGGGGCCCATCATGACCGCCGGCAGCGAGTCGTAGCCGTAGCTGTTGACGGAGGTGACGTAGCCCCAGCCGCGCTCCGGCTGGTAGTCGGCCAGCCAGCCGCCTCCGCTCGAGCCGCCCGTCATGTCGCAGCCGATGGCGAGCGGGGGCTGGCCGGTGACGGCGCCCCGCGCGTCGAAGTCGGCGACGGTCGAGTCGCAGGTCCAGAGCTTCTCGCCGTCGAAGGGATCGCCGGCCGGGTAGCCGAAGTCGGTGACGGCGGTGCCCGGGCCGACCTCGGCGTTCCAGCGCAGGCCCTGCGAGCCGCCGACGGCGGCCATCAGGTTCTTGCCCTGGACCTGGTCCACGACTGCCGCCCCCATGTCGAATGCGTGGTCACCCTCGGTCCAGCCCTTGGGGGTGGCGAGGATCCGGAAGGGCCAGATGCCGAGCGGCGCGCTGCCCTCCTTGTAGGCGGGCACGAACACCCACTTGGACATGTAGGCCTTGGCGTCGAGGTCGTACACGCAGTGGCCGGCGGTCCAGACGACGCTCTCGTTGTCGGCCGTCACCACCGTGCCCGAGCAGACGTAGGTCTTGCCGGTGCTCGGCTTCACGAAGAAGATCTTGCCCGCGGTGGTCGCCGGCGCCTTCGTCGAGTCGCCCGCCCAGGCGAAGCTCTTGTACGGGAAGCCGGGCTGCTCGGTCTGGGGCTCGTCGGCCGGCGTCTGGGGCGAGTCGGCGGTCTGGTCCTGCGCGACGGTGCCGTCGACCTGCCCCTCCGCCCCCTCGGGGGCCGGGGGCGTCGGCGTCTCGCCCTCCGCGGCGCCGATCCGGGGCTTGCCCGGCTCGGTGCGGATCGGCACCGGCTGCGCGTTCCGCAGCCGCTCGGGGGTCCAGAAGTCGGCGGCCTCCTCGGGGGAGAACGCCGCCGCGCCAACCGGCACGGACGCGGCCACCTCGGCCGGGTTGGAGCGCTCACCGGCCGTCGAGGTCGGGGTGGTCTGCGGCGTCGTGGTCCCGCCTCCGCCGGAGCCGCCGCCGCAGGCGCTCAGCGCCAGCGACAGCGCGACCAGCGATCCAGCGATCGCCCAGGGGATCCTCTTGACTGTCACGGTCGGAATTCTCCTTGTTGGTCTGGACGTCCGGCTCGACGAGCCGTCGACGTCCTGGTCGGTGCGGTCAGGCTCGTACCCCGGACGGGGCGAGATCCCTCGCAATGCGCGATCCGCCGCGCACCACCTGGAAGCCCGCGCGCACGAGCAGCCGGGGCAGCGCGCGGGCGAAGAGCCGGTTGAGCTCGCGGCTGCGCTCGCCGAGCTCGTCCCACGACACGAGGTCGGGGTGACGGCGCGCGGCGTCATCGCGCGCGCCCCGACCCCAACCGGCGGCGATCCGGGCAGCGCACCAGCGCTCGTGCTCGAGCCTGGCCAGCAGCTCGACGTCGGCCTCGTCGAGCTCGGCGGGCGCGGCGCCCCAGTCGTCGAGCGGGCGCAGG
>JAWVEW010000169.1:0-8950 GCA_033856495.1 Miltoncostaeaceae bacterium
ATCCTGCCGGCCTCCACCCGGTAGGCGGCGAGGACCGTCGCCGCCGCGCGCTCGCCCAGCGCGCGGTCGCGGGCGTGGACGATCGCGAGCGGCTCCCCCGCCGCGGCCGGGTCGCCGATCTTCGCGAGCAACTGCACGCCCACCGCCGGGTCGTTCACCTGGTCCGGGTGCAGGCGCCCGGCTCCCAGCCGGCGCGCCGCCTCCCCGACGTCGAGGGCGTCGAGCGCGGCGACGGCGCCGTCTCGGGGCGCCGCCACGGGGAGCCGCAGCGGAGCCTGCGGCAGCCGCTCCGGCTGGCTCCACACCGCCGGGTCCCCGCCCTGCGCCTCGACCCAGCGCTCGGCGCTCTCGAGCGCCTCTCCCGAGTCGAGCGCGCGCTCGGCGGCGGCGCGGCCCTCCCCCGCGCCGGCGACGCCGGCCGCCTCGGCAAGGAGGGCCGCCAGGCCGACCGAGAGCGCGCGCAGGTCGGCCGCGCCCCCGCCGCGCAGCACCGCGCCGGCGCCCTCGACCTCCAGCGCGTTGCCGACCATCAGCCCCAGCGGCTGCTCCATGCTCGAGAGCAGGTAGCGAACCTGTCGTCCCCATCCGGCGCCGAGCGCGGCCATGGCCTCGGCCGCGGACCGCCCCGCCTCGACGTCGGCGAAGAAGGCGCCCCGCCCGACCTTGACGTCCAGCGCCACGGCCCCCGCGCCGGAGGCGATCTTCTTGCTCATCACCGAGCTGGCGATGAGCGCGGCCCCGGCGACCGTGGCGGTCTGGTCGCGCAGCGCGTACAGCCGCTTCTCGGCCGGCACCAGCCGCTCGTCCTGACCCACCACCGCCACGCCGACGTCGCGGACCTGGCGCACGAACCCCTCGAGCCCGAGCTGGGTGCGGAAGCCCGGGATCGCCTCCAGCTTGTCGATCGTCCCCCCGGTGTGGCCCAGGCCGCGGCCGCTCATCTTCGCGACCCGCACGCCCAGCGCCGCGGCGAGCGGCGCCACGACCAGCGTGGTGGCGTCCCCGACCCCGCCGGTCGAGTGCTTGTCGCCGGTGGCGCCGAGGCTGCCCAGCTCGAGCCGGTCCCCGGAGGCGATCAGGGCGCGGGTGAGGGCGGCCGTCCCGTCGGGCCCCAGCCCCCGCAGGCACACCGCCATGCACCAGGCCGCCATCTGGGCGTCCGACGCGTCGCCCTCGATCCACGAGCGGACGAGCGCCTCGACGCCGGCGGCGTCGACCTCCTCGCCGCGCCTGGTGCGCTCGATGACCTCCAGTGGGGCGAGCGTGAGGGGCGGCGTCATCGGGCGCGTGGGCCGAGCATACCGAGCGCGTCGAGCGCGCGGCCTCGCGCGACCGGGAAGCCGTGGTGCAGGCCGGGGCTGCTGGTAGGCTCCCTGCCGCCATGCGGCCCCCCCGCCCCATCGGGTGGGCGTCGCTCATCGCCGGGCTCGCGCTGGGGGCGGCCGCCGCGATGGCCGCGCCCCCGCCTACCCCGAGCCCGGCACCGACCGCCACCGCGCCCGCACCCACGCCGACGGTGCCCGCTCCAGCACCGCCGGCCGGTCCGCCGGCCCTGAGCGGGCTCGACCTGCCCCGCACGATCAACGGCCAGCAGGGCCACGCGAGGCTGCTCGTCGGCGTGCGCAGCTCGACTCCGGCCACCTTCACGATCCAGATCGTCGACGCGGCCAGCAAGGTGCTCGTCCGGACGATGACCACGTCGGCGGTCCACCCGGCGGGGCGAGCCTTCATCCTGCTCGACGCCACCACCCAGCAGGGCTACGAGATGCCCGACGGCAGCTACGAGCTCACGGTGACGGCCACCGGCGCCGCGGGGGGGCGCTCGACCCCGCTGAAGGGCCTCTTCAAGATCAAGCTCAAGCCGCCGCACGGCCGCCTGGACGCCTACACCGTGCCGCTCTGGCCCGCCTTCGCCCGGCAGCTGCGCGCGCGCGCCGGGGGCCAGCTGGTCACCGCGGTCGCCCCGGGCGGCGCCGCCGTCGCCGCCGGGCTGCGTCGCGGGGACGTCATCACCGCGCTCGCCGGCCGCCCGGTCGCGACATCGGGCCAGATGGCCACGGCGCTGCGCGACCTCCCGGCGGGCACCGCCGTCCAGATCGCGTTCCTGAGGCCGGGCACCGCCAACTCGCCGCCGCAGCCGACCTCGTACCTCCTCAGCGCGCCCGCCGACTACACGGCGCCGCCCCGCTACGCCGCCTCCTTCGCGGTGATCCTGAAGCGCTCGCCGGGGCTGCTGCCCTTCAGCTACGCGGCGGCGAAGGACCTCGTCGAGGAGGGAAAGGCCGACGCCGCCATGGCGATGCTCAAGACCTGGCCCGCCGCCTGGCGCGGCAGCGCCCCCGGTCAGCTGGTGCTGGGCGACATCCTGGTCGCGCAGGGGCAGACGAAGGCCGCGCTCGGGGCCTACACGCGGGCGGCGAAGGCGGACCCGTCGCTCAGCACGCCCCAGGTCCAGCGCGGGCTGGCGCTCGCCACGCTCGGGAACATCGCGGCCGCCGGCCAGGCCTTCGCGGCCGCCGTGAAGGCGGACCCCTTCGACGCCGTGACGCTCGGCTACCGGGCCTACCTGCTTGCGGCGACCGGCGCGGCGGCCCAGGCGCTGGACCTGGCCAACCGCGCGATCGCCCGCCAGCCGAACTACGAGTACGGCCACCTCGCCCGCGGGCTGGCGCTGATCGCCCTCGGCCGCAAGAAGGACGGCGTGGAGGCGCTCAAGCGCGGGCTGGTGCTCACCGCCGACCACCCCCGCGCCGCCCAGATCATCACCCAGTACCTGGAGCCGAACGACCCATAGCCGAAGCCGCCGGAAATGCCAGACCTGCACTGCCGCAGGACGCGGCGATCCCGAGGAAACCCTCGCCGGGGAACGAATTGCGGGGTGCCGAACGGGCGCCTCGCCCCGCCGCACCGATGAAGGGAGTCTCGATGGCCCGCCTGTCGCACGCCTCCGCGCTAGGGGTGGTCCTGCTGGCCGGGCTGACTCCGGCGGCCGGCTCGGCCGCCACGCCGCCCGCCGTCGCCTTCGCGCCGCCGACGGTGCTCGCAGCGGGCGCCGATCCCGCGGGCGTGGTCGCCGCCGACCTGAACGGGGACGGCAGGACGGACCTGGCGGTCGCGGACCGCGCGGCGGACGCCGTGCTCGTGCTGGCGGGGCGCGGGGACGGAGGCTTCGAGCCCGGGGTCCCGGCGGCCGCCGGCCCCGCGCCGGGCGCGATCGCCGCGGCCGACCTCGACCGCGACGGGCGCACCGACCTGGCCGTGACGAACGGATCGGCGCACCGGGTCTCCGTGCTGCTGGGGAACGACGGCGGCGGCTTCCACCCCCCGCTGGCGGTTCCGACGGCGGGCAGCGGACCGGAGGCGCTGGCGATCGGCGACCTCGACGCCGACGGCCTCCCCGACCTCGCGGTGGCCGACCGCGGCTCGGCCGACGTGTCGGTCATCCTGGCCCGGCCCGGCGGCCGCTTCCGGCCGGCCGTGGCGGTGCCGGTGGCCGGCGGGGTCGTTGCGGTGGCGCTCGCCGACCTGGACCGGGACGGGGTCCTCGATCTCGCGGTCGCCGGCCCCGATTCGGCCTCGGTGCGCCTCGGCCGGGGCGACGGCGGCTTCGGCGACCCGCTGCACACCGCGCCCTTCGGCAGCCCGCTGGGGATCGCTGCCGGCGACATCGACGGCGACGGCGACCCCGACCTGGTCATCGCGGACTACGACGGCGGGCCGACGATCCTGCGCAGCACCGGCGGCGGCGCCCTGTCGCCCCCGGAGATCGTGCCCGGCGGCGCCTGCAACGGCGCGGTCGCGCTCGCGGACGTCGACGGCGACGGCACCCTGGACGCGGTCGCCACCCACGTCTCGACCGCCGACGGCGTGCTGGTGGCACTCGGGTCCGCCGCCCCGATGAGGACGGCGGTCGACGTGCCCCTTCCCGGCGCCAGCTTCGCCCTCGCCGCCGGCGACCTCGACGGCGACGGCCGGCCCGACGTCGCCGCCGTGACCCGGCCGCTGGCCGGGCCCGTCGGCCTGACGGTGCTGCTGAACCGGACCGCCGCCGCCGGCGGGGCTACCTCCTGATGGTGATCCCTGCCGCCTCGCGGTCGAAGGTGTCGGCGGTGATGCCCTCCTCGCGCAGCTTCACCTTCTGCACCCGCTCCGTCGGCGTCTTCGGCAGGGTCGCCACGAACCGGATGTAGCGCGGCACCATGAAGTAGGGCATCCGCTCGGCCAGCCAGTGGGTCAGTTCGACCGGGTCGGGCGCATCGCCCTCGGGGATGCAGACGATCAGGATCTCGTCCTCGGAGGAAGCCCCCTCGCCCGCCTTCACCCCCACCGCGGCGGCCTCCCGGATGGCGGGATGGTCGCCGACGATCTTCTCCACCTCCATCGACGACACGTTCTCGCCGCGGCGGCGGATGTAGTCCTTCACGCGGTCCATGAAGTACACGTAGCCGTCCTCGTCCATGCGGCCGAGGTCGCCGGTGTGGAGCTTCAGGTTCCGGAAGTCCTCCGCCGTCTTCTCGGGCATGCCGTAGTAGGCGCGCATGACGATGTTGGGGATCTTCATGTCGACCACGATCTCGCCCGGGGTGTCTGGGGCGAGCGGCCGGTCGGTGCCGGGCTCGACGATCGTCACCTCATAGCCCGGCGCCGCCGTGCCGCAGGAGCCGAGCCGCGGAGGGCGGTCCGGGGGCATGTAGGTGCAGGTGCCGGTCTCGGTGAGGCCGTAGCCCTCGATCATCCGTATGCCGAAGCGCTCCTCCCACTCGTGGTAGATGTCCTTCGGCGCCGGCGAGACCAGCGCCCGGGTCACCTTGTGGGCGCGGTCGAGCTCCGAGGGCGGCGCGTTCCAGAGGAAGTAGGCGATGGCGCCGATTGAGTTGAAGATGGTGGCGCCGGAATCGACCACCTGCTGCCAGAACTGGCTCGAGGAGAAGCGCTCGACGTAGGCGACCTTCGCGCCGGCGACCAGCGCCGGGTAGCCGCACAGCACCTGTGCGTTCGAGTGGAACAGGGGCAGGCAGGAGAAGAAGGTGTCGTCGGCAGTGACGGCGGCCACCTCGATGAGCCCTCGGGCGGTGTAGTAGTCGGCCGCGTTCTGCTTGATGACGCCCTTGCTGCGGCCGGTGGTGCCGGAGGTGAACATGATCCGCGCGTCGTCGGTCCAGGAGTAGGCGACGTCGGGCTCGCCGTCCGGCGCCTCCATCAGCGCCGACCACGGCTCCCACGAGATCCCGGGGTCGGGCCCCTCGCGGCGGTCGGACTCCAGGACGATGACGTGCTCCAGCCGGGGCAGGTCGCCGGCGATCAGCGCGAGCCGGTCCAGGTACTGGTCGGAGATGACGAGGGTCCGGGCTTCCACCAGGTTGATCGTCCACGAGAGGAAGTCGCCCTTGTAGGCGGTGTTGATGGGGCTCATCACCGCGCCCGCCTTGAGGATCCCGTACCAGGTCGGCACGAACTGCTCGGAGTTCGGCAGCATCACGCTGATCGACTCGCCCCTCGCGACGCCGCGGGCGAGCAGGGCGTTGGCCACGCGGTTGGTCAGGGAGTTGACCTCGCCGTAGCTGAGCCAGGGGCCCTCCGCGAACCTCAGGTAGTCGCGGTCGGGGTGCTCCTCGGCGCGCCGGCGCAGGATCTCGGCGAGCACCCAGCGCGTCGGGTCCTCGTGCGCGTACCAGTCGCTCCACTCCGTGCCCATCCCGTCCCCCCTCGAGGCGTGTGACGGCCGCGCCGGCGCCGACACGGCGCCCGCCCCTCGACCCTACCCGCGGACGGGGCGCCCTTCCCGCGTCAGAGAAGCTCGGTGGGCTGGCCCTCCGCCTCCACCGGCTCCCGGCGGGGACGGCCGCCCCGGCGGGACGGGCGGCGCCGGCTGCGTCCGAAGCCTCCGGCCGCGATCGCCAGCACCGCGATCACGCCCGCCAGCAGCCCCACCCAGAGCTCCCACGCCGTGACCGGGTTGCGCCCGGCGAAGATCGCGAAGAGCAGGAGCACCAGCACCACCCCGATGAGGGCCACCGGGCGTTGGCGGGGCGGCACCAGGTGCACCGCCCACGGCGCCACGAAGCCGATCAGGAACAGGATCACCGAGTTCACTCCGGCTCCCCTCGCTGTGCCGCCCGCTGCGCCGCCCTCGCCGCGGCGGCCGCGTCGCGCTCGAGGCAGCGGGCCTCCTCCTCCTCGAGGCTCGCCAGCGCCACCTCACGCGCCCACTCGTGGCCGCGCTGGGTGACCGTCGCCCGGCACTCGACGATGCTGGCCGGCGTTCGCGGGCTCGGGTGGACGGAGATCTCGACGCCGAGGTTCTGGCGGGAGTGCTCGAAGCTCCTGGACACCCGCCACGCACGGCCGCCCAGGCGCAGGCTGGCCGAACGCTCCTGGCTCAGCTCGGTCGCGCGCCAGTGATGGGCGCGCTGATGGGGCGGCGGAGGCGTGACCAGCGTCTCGAAGCCCTCGTCGTAGTCGAGCGCGAAGCCCTCGCGGGCGAGCAGCGCGCCCACCAGCGGCTTGGCCGCGTCGAGCGCCTCGCCGAAGGACCGGTAGCCGATCCCGGGCAGGGAGCGCAGTCGCTCCCCCAGGGGGCGCGGCGGGCGCGTGGCGGCCGGATCGTCGATGTGCGTCGTAGTCGTCGTGATGCGGTGGATCGCCGTTCCGCTGGTGCGGGCGAGAGCACGGGGCCGTCCGCCGGCCGTCGACCTGGGCCGCGCTCGGCGGGCCGCTCGCGCGGCGGGCGCGTGACGCGCCATGGGCGCCATGACCGCGACAGCCTAGCCGATGCCCGGTAACGTGCGCGGGCGTGCGGCTGGTCGGGCTCCACCTCCTTCAGCCGCTCGGGCTGGTCGCGAGCGCACGCCGCTCCGCCCTGGCGGAGGTCGACGAATCGGGACGGCTCCTGCGGCTGGAGCTGCTCGGCGGGGACGACGAGATCATCGGCGCGCTCCCGCCAGCCCCCGCGCTGGTCGCGGTGGACGCGCCGCTGGCCGTGCCCGACGAGGAGGGCCAGCGGGATCTGGAGCGGGTGCTCGCCTGGTGCGACGTCCCCGTGTTCCCGGTCTCGCGGCGGCGGCTGCGCCAGGTCTTCGGAGGCGCCCGCGGGATGACCCTCGCGCCGGCGCTCGGCGCGGACGGGCGCGCGGTTGTCGAGACGCTGCCCGACCTGCTGCTGCGCGAGCTGGCCTGGGAGCGGGAGCGCCCGCCGGGGACCGCGCCGCTCGACCTCGCCGACTACCGCGCAGCGTGGCTGGCGGTGCGCGCCCCGGCCTACCGCCCGAAGGCGGCGGGCCGCGCCAGGGCGGCCGGGCTCGCCCCCGCCCGGGCGCTGCTGGCGGACGCGCTCGACCTCGGGGGCTGGGCGCCGGCCGCCGACGCCGACGACTGGACCGCCCTCCACGACGCCGCGCGCCTCGACGCGCTGGCCTGCGCCTGCGTGGCGCTTCGGCTCCATCGGGACGCCGATGCGCTGACGGCCACCCTCGGCGCGCCCGAGCGCGGTCGGGTGGTGGTCGCCGCCGACGCAAACCTGCGCGGGCGGCTGGCCGTGAACCTCGCCCGCATGCGCGCCGAAGGAACAATTCGCATCTAAGGCACTTCTGCCAGTTGCGGCCCGGCGGGCCAGCGGTGAGACTCCCGCTCCGGCCTGCCTGGCGGCCGTGGCCCCACACCAGGAAAGGAACGAGCGATGTCGGACAGCGTCTACCGCGTGATCGACGTGGTGGGAACCAGCGATGAGTCCTGGGAGGCGGCGGCCCGCACCGCCGTCCAGACGGCGAGCACCTCCCTTCGCGACCTGCGCGTCGCCGAGGTGACCAAGCTGGACGTGCTGATCGACAACGGGAACATCGTGCGGTTCCGCGCCCGCCTCAACCTCTCCTTCAAGTACGAGGGCGGGGTCTAGCTCAAGCACGAGGGCGTGGTCGAGCGCTCGAGCGCCGGGTCCCGCCCCGGCGACATCCGAGCGCCGTTCCGCACGGCGTGGTGACGTCCGGCCCTGCCCGTCCCCCACCGGACGGGCAGCCGCGCGAGCGGCCCATTACGCTGCGCGTCGCGCGCCGTCGCGCAAGCGGCGGACGCCCCGTCCCCCACACGAGGAGATGCCCGTGCGCCACCCCCGCGCGATCATGCCGTCACTGGTCGCGGCCTCCCTTGCCGGAGCGCTCCTGGCCGGGCCCGCCCTCGCCGCGCCGGTCGGCTCCAAGGCCAACCCGGTCAAGGCGAAGGCGGCCAAGGTGCTCGGGTTCAACCCGGCGAAGGTCATCGTCAAGCCGGGAGCGCTCGTCTGGTTCAAGAGCGCCGACAAGCAGTTCCACAACGCCCAGTCGAACAAGACGGTGGGCGGCAAGCCGGTCTTCTCGAGCAAGGTGTCGCAGGGCACCTTCTCCATCAGGGCGCCGAAGAAGCCGGGCGTCTACCCGTACTACTGCGTCGTGCACAAGGGCATCGGGCAGAAGGGCACGCTGATCGTCCGGAAGTAGCGGGGGGAACGCGCCGGCGGCCGCGCCCACGGCCGCCGGCGCGTCCGAGGGCCGTCGTAGAGTCGCGGCATCGCCCCCTGCCGCTGCGACCACCCGCCGCCCGACGCCGCTGCGCCCGTCGCCGGCCCGGAGCGGCGCCGCTCGCGCGCGCCCCCGGGACGGTCGGCTCCGGCCTGCTGACGCGCGGCGGCCGAACGGTGGGTGCGGCATGGGACCGCCCTCCGTCCGCCGTCGCCCGCACCGACGACGTGCCCCCGCGCCCGCGGACGCCGGCCCCGGCGGATCGGAGCCTTCCGGCTCCAGCAGCTCTCGCCGAGAGGACCGCCCATGTCTCGACTCATCCGATGGCGTGCCGCCGCGGCGGCCGCGTCGCTGCTCGCGCTCGCCGCGGCGCCGCCGGCGCTCGGTCACGAGGACCGCAACGTGCACGGGTACCGGATGGCCGTGGGATGGCGTGACGAGCCCGCCTTCTCGGGCGTGCG
>JAWVEW010000170.1:0-10217 GCA_033856495.1 Miltoncostaeaceae bacterium
GGCGCGCCTTCGGTGGGCGGCATGCCCGTGCCCGGCGTCGTCCCCGGCACGGCGGGCGTGCCGGGGGGCGCGAGCGCGCGGGCGATGGGCGCCGCCGCGGCGGCGAGGCGGGTGCCCAGCGGCTGCAGCGCGCCCGCGAGCGTATCGATGCCGTTCGAGCCGCCGGCGGCCGGCGCGGCGAGCGCCGCCACGGCGGGGGCCAGCGACGCGGCCGCGGCGGCGACCGGGGCGGTCAATGAACGGAGGGCCGGCTCCAGCGGCTGCAGCGACGACGCCACGGGGACCGTGATGGCCTCCACCGCAGGAGCCAGCGCGCCCAGGACCGCGCCCACCGGCTCGGTGAGCGACTGGAGCGGATCGGCCGGCGCCCCGCCGGCCCCAACGGCGGGCGCGCCTCCGGCCTCCTCCGCGCCGGCCGCGCGCCCCGCCGCCGCCGCCCAGATCAGGACGACCAGGAGCGCCAGCGCCCAGCGGACGGCGGCCGCCCGGCGCGGGCCGCGACGGGGGCATCGAACGATGGTGATCGGCCGCGTGACCAGGATCGAGCGCCCCGGGCTGCATGGACGTGATCTGCGGGCGACCGTATCAACGGCCCCGGACCCCAGCCAAGCGGCGCCGTCCCCTCGTTGCGGCGGACGGCGCGGTCTGCGCCGGCCGAATCCCGCTACGAGCGTGGAACGGCCCTGCCGCGGCAACCGGCTCGAGGGAGCTCCCGGACCGGGGCGCTCCCTCCTGGGCGCCCGCGTCTCCTGGTGGGCAATGGCAAGCCAGGATGGCCAGATGGCCATTTGACCGCCGAGTACGCGGTCAATTGGCATTCAGGCCTTCGATGCGGGTTTCCGAGATACGACACGTCGGAGCGCCGATCCTGGCACGCCGTCAGGGCAAGCCGGAATGGCAAGCCAGTACTCGTGGCCCCGGGCGCCGGCGCCGGCGGGGACTTCCCCGACCGGCCCTTACTTCCGGCGCTGGTGGCCGCGCAGCAGCGAGAGGGCCACGGTCACCCCGAGCCCCGCCGCTCGCCCGCGCAGCTTCCCGCCCGGCCCGCGGCCCGCGATCAGGCGGACGGCGCGGGCGACGTCGCGCTGGACGGCGGGGTCGGTGGCGACGAGGCGGACGATCTCACGGGCTCCCCCGCCCCTCAGGCGGGCGTAGACCGACTGCGCCGAACCGGCGAGCCTCTGCCACTCCCGCCGGCGTCGGTTCCGCCTGATCCGCTCGAGCACGGCCTCAGGATACGGCGCCGCCGGGGCCGACGCGACGGGTGAGCGCGAGCGGCCGGGCGAGGCTCCAGGCGGTCGGATCGGAGGCCGGCGCGCCGACCGGGAGGCGGCCGAGGGCGGCGAGGAGCGCCTCGCGCGCCGGCCCGGCGCGGACGGTCATGGCCGCGGCGGCCCGCCGCACCTCCTCGGCCCTCCCGGCGGGAAGGTGGGCCGGGCAGGTCGCCACGATGACCACGTCGCCGAGATCCGGGTCATGTCGCGCGGCGCAGATCAGCTCGAGCGCCGGAGCGCCCGCAGCCAGGTCGACCACCGCCAGCGCCGGGCGGTGCGCGCGCAGCGCGGACAGGCCCTCGCGCGGGTCGGCCACCGCATGGACCGGTCCCAGGGGCGCCAGGCAGCGGGCCGCCAGCTCGCGCGCGGCCGGATCGGCGTCGAGCACCAGGGAGCCGCGCTCGCCGAGGGCCGGGGCGCGCCGCTCGACGGCGTCCAGCAGGCGCGCTCGGTCCAGCGGCTTCACCAGGTGCTCGACGCCCGAGAGCGCGGCGCCCCGACCGCTCCCGTCGAGCACCGCGAGCACCAGGGCCGGCGGGGAGCCCGCGGCCCGCGCAGCCGCGCGCGCCAGCAGCGCCGAGCCCTCGACGCCGTGCAGGGTCGGGTCGAGGACGACGAACGCGGGCGGCGGCCCCTCGTCGACGGACGCGAACGCAGCCTCGGCGCCGACGGCGACGCGTGGCTCGTACCCCGCGCCCCGCGCCCAGCGCGCGAGCAGCTCCGCGCGCTCGCGGTCGCCGACCACCAGCACCGAGGCGCCCAGCGGCGGCGGCGGGGCCGGCAGGGCGGCGCCCTCGGGCGGAGCCTCGGCCGGCAGCGCGACCGTGAAGGTCGAGCCGACGCCCTGAGCGCTCTCGCAGGTCACGGTGCCGCCCTGGAGGGCGACCAGGTGGCGCGTGATGGCCAGCCCGAGGCCGGTGCCGCCGCGCCGCCTCGTGATCGACCCGTCCACCTGGCGGAACTCGTGCCAGATCGCGGCCGTGTCGCCCTCCGGGATGCCCGCCCCGGTGTCGCTCACGGTGAGGAGGCACCACGGCCCCGATCGCTCGCAGGTCACCGTGACCGACCCACGGTCGGTGAACTTCACGGCGTTGCCGAGGAGGTTGAGCAGCACCTGCCGCGCCCGCGCCGGGTCGCAGAACACCGGCACCGGGTCCTGGGACAGGCGCTGCACCAGGGCGAGCCCCTTGGCGTGGGCCAGCGTCGCCACGGCCTGACAGGCCCCGCGGGCCAGGTCGCGGCCATCGCAGTGCTCCGGAGCGACCTCCAGCAGGCCCGCGTCCATCCGCGCCACGTCGAGGAGGTCGTTGATCAGCACCAGCAGGTGCTCCGCGGAGGTCAGGATCGTCGTCAGGTCCCCCCGCTGCTCCGGGGCCAGCACCCCTTCCTCGGCGTCCAGGAGCAGCTGGGAGTAGCCGATGATCGCGGTGAGCGGCGTCCGCAGCTCGTGGCTGACGTTGGCGACGAACTCGCCCTTGACGCGGTCGGCCTCCTCCAGCTGGGCGGCGCGGGCCTCGAGCTGGCGGCGGGCGGCGGCCAGGTCGAGCTCCATCGCGTTGAACGCCACCGCGAGGTCGTGGATCTCGTCCTTCTGAGGGTGCACCGGAACGGGCTCGCCGGGCAGGCCCTGCGCGACGCGGGCGGTGGCCGCCTGGAGGGCGTCGAGCGGCCCCAGCACGCGCCGGACGATGCGCATCGCGAAGAGGGCGAGCACCAGGCCGCCGATGGCGATGACGCCGTTCGAGACCCAGAAGGCGAGCCGGCCCCAGCGGTCCGCCTCGGCCACCGCGTCCAGCCGGCGCCGCTCGAGCATGTGCATCAGGTCGGCGTGCTCGGACTCCACCTGGGTCAGGCGGCCGGCGGCGGCCCGGACGAGGCGGCGGGCGCCGACGACGTCCAGCCGCCCCATCGCGTCCAGCGCGGCGCCGGCCGCTCCCAGCCAGTGCCCGACCTCCAGGTTCACCCGCTCCAGGGCGGCGAGCACGTCGGGGGCGTCGGCGTCGACGCCGAGCGCGGCCTGGTAGTCGGCGAGGAAGCGCTGGGTGGCGTCGGCGAAGCCTTGCGTGAAGGTGGGCTCGATGGTGCCGACGTAGCCCTGGAGGCTCGTCTGGGCGTTGACGACGCTCACCAGCAGACGGCCGGCGGAGTCGATGCGGCCCGCCTCGACCACCGCCGCCTGCCGGTACTCGCGAGTGGCGACGCGGTTTCCCAGCACCCGCACGGCCGCCAGGACCGCGACGAGCGCGAGACCCATGACGGCCATCCGCACCAGCATCGCGCGGATCGTCTCGCCCCGGGCCGCCGTCGCCAGCGGGGGCACGCCGGCACGGATGCGGGAACGCATGGGACCGCCGCCGAGCATCGTGGCCTCCCTGCCATCCACGGTTCGGTCCTACATCGTGGGGGATCCGAGTCGCTCACGCATCCCCCGAAAGAGGGATGGCACCGCGCTCTGAAAGGATGTGGGGGTGCTGCTGCGCGAGCTGGTCGAGGCCTCGGAGCGGGTCGGCGGGACGCCCTCGCGGCTGGCCAAGGTGGAGCTGCTGGCCGGGTGCCTGCGCCGCCTCGCCCCGGAGGAGGCCGCAGCCGGGGTGGCGTTCCTGGCCGGCGAGCTCCGGCAGCGCCAGATCGGCGTGGGATGGGCGGCCCTGCGCGAGCTGCCGCCCCCAGCCCACTCCCCCGGCGCCCCCCTCGCGGTGATCGACGTCGACCGCGCCTTCGAGGCGATCGGCGCCAGCGTGGGCGCCGGGTCGCAGGGACGGCGGCGCGCCCTGCTGGCGGACCTCTTCGGGCGCGCGACCGGGGCCGAGGCCGCCTTCCTGCGACGCCTGCTGGGGGGCGACCTGCGCCAGGGGGCGCTCGCCGGGGTGATGGTGGACGCGGTCGCCCGCGCCGCCGGTCTGCCGGAGGCCGAGGTCCGCCGCGCGCTGATGCTCGGGGGCAGCCTGACCGCTGTCGGCGCTGCCGCGCTCGAGCGGGGCGCGGAGGGGCTCGCCGGCTTCCGGCTGGAGGTGGGCCGCCCGCTGCAGCCGATGCTGGCCCAGCCCGCGGCGGACCTCGACGACGCGCTGGAGCGCGCCGGTCCCTCCGCGATCGAGTGGAAGCTGGACGGGGCGCGGATCCAGGCGCACCGGGCCGACGACGAGGTGCGCGTCTTCACCCGCACCCTGGACGACATCACCGAGCGGCTTCCCGAGGTGGTCCGGGCGGTGCTGGCGCTGCCCGTGAGGACGGCGGTCCTGGACGGCGAGGTGATCGCGCTCCGCGACGACGGCCGGCCGCAGCCCTTCCAGGTCACCGCGAGCCGGGTCGGGCGCCGGCGCCCCGACGAGCGGCTGCAGCGCGCCCGCCCGCTTACACCCTTCGTGTTCGACCTGCTGCACCTGGACGGCGAGGACCTGCTCGACCGGCCGACCGGCGAGCGGGCGCAGGCGCTGGAGGAGGTGGCGCGCAGCGGGCTGCGGGTGCCGCGGCTCGTGCCGGCGAGCCCGGCCGAGGCCGAGGCCTTCCTCGCCGGCGCCCTCGCGCGCGGGCACGAGGGGGCGATGGTGAAGTCGCTCGACGCGCCCTACGCGGCGGGGCGGCGGGGCGGCGGGTGGCTGAAGGTCAAGCCGCACCACGTGCTGGACCTGGTCGTGCTGGCGGCGGAGTGGGGCCACGGGCGCCGGCGCGGGTGGCTCAGCAACCTGCACCTCGGCGCGGGGGATCCCGGGGGCGGCTCCTTCGCGATGCTCGGCAAGACCTTCAAGGGCCTGACCGACGAGATGCTGGTCTGGCAGACGCGCCGCCTCCTGGAGCTCGAGGTCGCCCGCGACGACTGGACCGTCCACGTGCGGCCGGAGCTCGTCGTCGAGGTGGCCTTCGAGGGGGTCCAGCGCAGCGCGCGCTACCAGGCAGGGATGGCGCTCCGCTTCGCCCGGGTGCGGCGCTTCCGGCCGGACAAGCGCGCCGACGAGGCCGACCCGGTGCACGCCGTGCGGGCCATCTTCGCCGGCGCGGGCGGGACGGACGCCTGACGCGCGGCTACGCCGGCGAGTCGGGCCCGATCGGGCGGGCCATCCCGCCCGGCACGACGGCGTCGATCGCCGCCCCGAGCTCGTCGCTCCCGCGCGGCTCGCCGAAGGCGGCCGAGATGCCCCCGTCCACCACCAGCGTGTGGCCGGTGACGTACCGGGAGGCGTCCGAGGCGAGGAAGAGCAGCGGCCCCACCAGCTCGGAGGGGTCGCCCAGGCGGCCCATCGGCGTCTGGCCCACGATCCGCTCGACGAACGCCGGCATCCCGAAGAAGGGGTCCGTCATCTCGCTCGGGAACCAGCCGGGGGCGAGCGCGTTCACGCGCACGCCGCGATCGGCCCAGCTGCAGGCGAGCCCCCGCGTCATGTTGATGATCGCGGCCTTCGTCGACATGTAGGCGATCGGGAAGTTGGCCTGGCCGCCCAGCCCGAGGACCGAGCTGATGTTGACGATCGATCCGCCCAGTCCGTCGGCGAGCATCTTGCGGCCGGCGGCCTGACAGCAGTACCAGGTGCCGTTCAGGTTGGTGCGGACGGCGTGGTCGAAGTACCCGCTCGGCAGCCGCTCCGGCGACGGGCCGCCGTCCATCGCAGTGCCCGCGTTGCAGACCATGATGTCCAGCCGCCCGAAGCGTTCGCAGGCGGCGTCCACCATGGCCCGCACCTGGCCCTGATCGCCCACGTCGCAGGTCACCGCCAGCACGCTGCCGCCCGACTCCTCGATCGCGGCGGCGACCTTCTCCAGCTTCAGGACGCGGCGGGCGGCGATCACCACGTTGGCGCCGGCGCGCGCCAGCGCCTCGGCGAAGACCACGCCGAGGCCGGACGAGGCCCCGGTCACGATGGCGGTCCTGCCGGACACGTCCAGCGGGTTGGAGTGGTCGCTCATCCCGGCCTCCTTGCGCGTGCTCGAGTGATCTGGGGCTGCACCGTAGCGGCGGCGCGTTCCCGTCCGCCCCGACGGGCCGGCCGACACGCTCAAGTCGCCGTGGCGCCGGCCGATACAGGGAGGGTGACCGTCGGCTCCACCTCCTCCGTTGCCGCCCAGGACGCCGCAAGCGTCCTGGCCGATGCCTGGCGCCGCTACGCGGTGACGGCGGCGGAGCGCCTGGAGGTGCTCGACGAGGCGGCGTCCGCGCTGGGAGCGGGCCGCCTCGACGAGGAGCTTCGCGACCGCGCCGCGGCGGAGGCCCACCGGCTGGCGGGGTCGCTCGGGATGTTCGGCGTGCCCGAGGGCTCGCTGCTCGCGCTGGAGTGCGAGCACACGCTCCGTGCCGACGGACCGCTCGGAGCGATCCAGGGCGCACAGATCGTGGCCCTCACGGGCGGCATCCGCCGCGAACTCGCGGCGAGCTCCGGACCCGAGTAGCAGCCGGCCGGGCGGCGCCTACGGTCCCGAGGCGCGGTTGGCGTCTCCGGGGTCGCGGATGAGCCCCGCCGCCACGGCGTGGCGCACGAGCTCCGAACGCGAGCGGGCGTCCAGCTTCGCCAGCAGCCGCGCCCGGTGGCTCTCCACGGTCCGGATGCTGATGACCAGGGAGTCCGCGATCTCGCGGTTGCTGTAGCCGACGGCCAGCAGCCGCAGGACCTCGAGCTCGCGCGGGGTGAGCAGGTCGACCGCCGTCCTGATGTCGGCGACGGGCTCCATCAGCGCCGCCCCGAGCGCCGGGTGCAGGTAGCGCTGGCCGTCCGCCACGGAGCGGATCGCCTGGCCCAGCTCCTGCGGCACCGCCGTCTTCCGCACGTAGCCTGCCGCGCCGGCCTCGAAGGCGCGCCGGATCCAGTCGGCCGTGCCGTGCATCGAGAGCACCAGCACCGCGACGCCCGGATGGCGGGAGCGCAGGGCGGCGACGCCCTCGAGCCCGCCCATCCCCGGCATCTCGAGGTCCATGATCACCAGGCCCGGCTGGAGCTGCTCCGTCAGCTCGAGCGCCTCCTCCGCGGTGGCCGCCTCGCCGACGCTCTCGAACCCGGCCTCCTGCGCCAGCAGCAGCTTGAGCCCGGCGCGGAGGATCGCGTCGTCGTCCACGACGAGGATCCGGATCGGGTCGGACATGCCCGTACCATATGCGTCCGGTTCCACGGAACGCAGCGCGGCGCACCTCGCCGGCCGGCGCGACGCCCCGTGCGGGGGCGGAAATCCTCACAGTTTCCTCACCGTGAGGCGCCCCGAGCGCCCTACCCTCTCGGACGACGCCGGACCGGAGAGCGAGGCGATGACGGCTGCGATGACGTGGGCGAGACGCGGGCGGCCGCGCGCGCTTGCGCTCGCGGCGCTCGCCCTGGCGCTCCTCGCCCCGGCCGTGGCGGCGGGCGCGCCGCGCTGGCTCGCCCCCCAGGCGCTGGCGCCGGCCGGGATCCTCGTCGCGCCGCGGGTGGCCCTCGGCGCCCAGGGCCACGCTCTGGCGGCCTGGGCCGCGCAGGCCTCGCCCCCCGGAGCGTGGCGGATCGTGGTCTCCGCGCGGGCCGACGGCGCGGCGGCGTGGGGCCCTCCGGCCGCGATCTCCGCGCCGGCGTTCGTGCAGATGGGCCAGCTCGCGCTCGATCCCGCCGGCGGCGCGGCGGCGATCTGGACGACGGCGCCCGGCAGCGAGACGGCCGTGGCGCAGGTCGCGGTCCGGCCGGCCGGATCGGAGGCGTTCGAGCCGCCGCAGGACCTCTCGCCGCCGTCGGCGTTCGCGTTCGCGCCGCGGCTGGCGGCGGAGGGGCACGGCGCGATCGTGGCGGTCTGGGAGGAGCGGGCGGCCGGCCGCATCGGGTCGGGCGTCGTCATGAGCGCGGTGCGCCCGGCCGGCGCCGCCGCCTTCGGCCCCGCCGAGGCGCTCTCGCAGCCGGGCGAGGAGGCGAGCCAGCCCGACGTCGCCGTCGATGCGGCCGGGAACGCGGTCGCCGTCTGGGCCGCCGGACCGCCCGGCGCAGCGCGGGTCGTTCGCGCGCGGCTCCGCGCGGCCGGGGCCGGCGCCTGGGACGGGCCGGTCACGATCTCATCCACTGCCTCCGGCATCGCCTCGGCGCGCGTGGCGATGGACCCCGCGGGCGCGGTGGTCGCGGCCTGGACGGCGAGCCGGGACGGCGTCGGATCCCTGGAGACGGCGAGCCGGCCCCCGGGCGGGCCGTGGGACGCTCCGGAAGCCCTCGGTCCCGCGGCCTCGGCGGTCGTCGAGGCCCCGACCGTGCTCGCGGGTGCCGACGGGGTCGCCACGCTCGTCTACCTGCGCTGGGACGGCACCGCCAGGCGGTTGGCGGCGCGCTCCCGCGTCGGCGGCGGCGCGTGGTCCGCTCCCCAGGATCTGTCGCCCGGCGGCGCGTCCGTCGAGCCGCTCGCCTTCTCCGGAGGCGGCCGTGCCGCGCTCGGGCCGGGCGGGGCGGTGGTGGCGGTGTGGTCCCGCGCCTTCGCGCTGGTCGAGGCCGCGGTCAAGCCCGCGGGCGCGGCGGCCTTCGACCCCGCGGCCACGGTGTCGGCCCTCGGGCAGTACGCGCACGGTCCGGCCATCGCGGTCGGCCCGGATGGCGAGGCGCTCGCCGCATGGACCCAGGGTCCGTCGCCGATGGGCGCCGCGGCGGTCCTCCAGACCGCCGACCTCACGAGCCGCCCCGGCCTCGTACTCGAGCCGCCGGCGGTGCAGATCACGGCGGGCGGCGCCCCGCTCCGCGCGCCGGCCGGCACGATCGTGCGCCTCACGGCCACGTTCGCGTCCCCGGTCGACCGGGTCCCCTTGGTCGTCCAGCGCGGCGTGGCCGGAACCTTCGCGGACGCCGGGCCGCCCTCGTTGGCCTCGGGCGTCTCCGGGACCGTGGCGGTCCGGCTCTCGCGGGGCGTGAACGCCCTGCGGATCGCGTACGCCGACCGCGGCGCCCCCTCCTTCACGGCGCCCGTCACGACGATCGGGACGCCGCCTGGGCGGGCGCTGATCCCCGCGGGCGTCCGGCCCGTGGCGGTCCGGGTGGGGCTCGGCGCGGTGTGGGTGCTGAGCCGCGACGACGAGGGCCAGTCCAGCGTCGTGCGGATCGACCCCCGCTCCCGCCGCCCCGTCGGCGACCCGATTCCGGTCGGCAGGGCGAGCGGGCTCGCGGTCGGCGCGGGGGCGGTGTGGGCCGCCGGACCCCCCGGCGGGTCGCCCGGCCTGCGACGCATCGACCCGGCGGCCATGACGGTGACCGCCGAGCTGCCGGTCGAGACGACCGGCAGCGTCGCGGTCGGCGGCGGCGCGGTCTGGACCGTGGAGTGCGGACGCGACGGGGCCGTCGACGAGACCGATTGCGGACGGCAGCGCCTGCTGATGCTGGACCCGCGGACGACCGGCGTGGCGCGCGCCGTCGAGGTCGTCGCCCCGTTGGCGGACGAGAACCCGCAGGCCGACGTGCTCGCCGCCGACGCGCGCGGCGCCTGGCTCCGGATCGCGACCGATGACTCGAGCGGCGTGATCCGGTACGAGCGCATGGGCGACACCCTCGTTCGGGGAGCGCCCCTGGGGATTGCGAGCGGTGCGTTCGCGGTCGGCGCCGGCGGCGTCTGGACCGTCGGCGGGAAGAGGTGCCTCGTCAGCCGCGCCACGGCGGGGGGCCGGCCGATCGGACGCCCCCGGCGCATCCTCGCGTCGGCCGGCTATTCCTGTGCAGGCGGCGTCGTGACGAGCGGGCGCGACCTCTGGATCGGGCAGGCCGCCTCGTCCACCGCCGGCAGCTTCCCGACGCCGGCGGCGCCGGCCCGGATCGCGCGGATCGACGCGCGCACCGGCAAGCTGGTCGGGATCCCGATCGAGTTGGGCAGGGGCCCGGCGGCGTTCGCGGTCGGCGCCGACGCGGTCTGGGTCGCCTACCCCGAGACCGGCGTCGTGGTCCGGATCGACCCGCGCAAGGCCGCCCGGGCGCGTCCGCGCCCGAATCGCCCGCCGACGGTGACCATCGTGCGCGGCGCCTGGAGCGCCCC
>JAWVEW010000171.1:0-5804 GCA_033856495.1 Miltoncostaeaceae bacterium
TTGCTGGTTCCGCCTTGAGGAGAGCGGGCCGGGAGGGTTGTCAGCGGGGCCGACCGGGCTGGTCGGCCTGGCAGGCGCAGCTCGTCGACGGGCTCGTTCGTCTGCGGCAGTCCGGGACGGTGCTCCAGTCCATCGCACCGCGGGGCCTCGGGGAGGAAGTGGTCATGAGCTTGCCCCCTCGTTGGGTCCCGCTCGTCCCTCTGGCGGACAGAGCGCCCTGCCGCCCCGCGTGCGAATCCAGAGCGCCGATGGCCGCTGGGCGGTCGTGGAGGCCGATCGCCTCGTCGGCTCGGGCGGAGGCGTCGCCGTCGCGATCCGCGCGGCCACGCCCGGCGAGGTACTCGCGCTCCTGGCGCGCGCCTGCGGCCTGTCGGCGCGCGAGCGCGAGCTCGTGGGGCTGGTCGTCGCCGGCCTGGATACGGCCGCCATCGCACGGCGGCTGGGGATCTCCCGCCACACCGTCGGCGTTCGCAGGCGCCTCGAGCTCGTGAGCCAGCTTCTTGGTGTCGAGGATCCTGGAGAGCTTGCGGCGTCCGCCTGAGGCGACCGGGCCTGGCCGTTGTCGAGCGTACCTAGGCGGTGCCCCGCGCCGCCCAGGCGCGCGCGCTGAGCACGAACCGGCCGTCCGGCAGGCGCGTCCGGCAGCGCTCCCGAAGCTCGACGAGGCGTTCCGGCTCCAGCGACGCGGCGTACGCGCCGGACGGCCCCACACCGAGCAGGAACAACCCCCACCATTCCTCGAAGGACGCGTACTCGACCGACGCCTCGAGCGCCGTGTCCTCGACGTCGTCGAGCCCCGCCTGGCGGAACAGCTCGGCAAGATGTCCGGGACGCGCGCCCGCGAGGTCCGACTCGTCGCGCGCCTGCGGGTCGAGCTCGGTCGCGCTCTCCCAGAACGGCCGCAGCATCCCCATCCCCTCGGCGTTGTCCCAGACACACGCGGCCACCGTGCCGCCGGGTCTGGTCACCCGTCGCATCTCGCGCAAACCGGCGACCGGATCGCGCATGAAGTGCACGACGAGCTGCGCGAGCGCGGCGTCGAACTCGCCGTCGCCGAACGGGAGCGCCTCGGCCGGCGCGGCGTGGACGTCGACGCCGGGATGTCGCTCGCGGCAGGCTGCGACGAAGCTCTCCGACGGATCGACCGCGGCGACTGACGCCGCCCCGACCCGCCCGACGAGCTCGGCCGTCAGCGCGCCCGGGCCGCAGCCGACGTCGAGCACGCGCTGGCCCGGCCGAACGCGCGCGAGGTCGGCGAGGGCGGCGGAGAGCTGCACCGAGTAGCGGCCCATGAACCGGTCGTATGCGTCGGCGGGAACGGCGAAGACCACGCGCGCAATTCAAGCGCCGGCGAGGCCCGTGCGCCAGCGCCGGCAGCAGCTTCCTCATCGAGGGACGTACGTGGCACCGGCGCCGTCCGGCCCGAGCCGGCGCGCAAAAGGGCGCCGGCCGGCCAGCGCAGGGTGGAGAGGGCCTCGTCGTCGTCGAGCCGGCAAGACGTCCTTCATGACCACGAGGGCGTCGATTCCGAGCGTGACGGCGAGCGCCGGCTGCAGGGGGCGGCGGCTATCGTCGTCGATGTCCGCGGCGGGCTCGAGGACGGTGTCGAGCCAGCGCATTCGGCGTCCCTCCCGGACCTCCGGCGCGCCGCCGGCGGACCCCAGCCACACCCAGCCCCTGTTCGCGGTGCTCATGGACCACCGCCGGCAGCTCGAAGAGCTCGTACGCGGAACGGGCCGTCCCGCAGATCGTCGAGAACGGCGAGCAGGGGGACCGAGGAGCCGAGGTGGAGTTGAGCGGCGGATGTGCGCACGTCAGGGCAACCGGCGATCCGGCGCCGCGGGCGATCCGGTGCTCGAGGGCCCGTCAGCTCGAGGCGCCCAGGGGCGCGCGGCGTGAGCGAGAAAGCCGCGGGCGCCGAGCCTCATGAGGGTCGCCGGACGGCCCGGTGCAGGCCCGTCTGCCTCACCTTCAGCCTAGGTCTCGACGAGCGCCGCTGACCAAGACTGCTGCGACGCTCGAGCCAGCGTAGACCGAACGCAGAGGGGCGCCGCGCCGCCAGGACCATGGCGTGTGGGCGCGTGGCGAACCCGGCCACGTCCGAACTGGCCTGCGTCTCCCGCGCCGAGCACCACTCGGCAGGGCCGACGTCGGAGCGGGTGGTCGAACGGCACCTCGGCCAGCATGAGCACCAGCCCGTCGGGATCGCGGATGGCCATCTCGAAACGGCCCAAGGGCCGGAACGTCGGCTTCGGGTTCATCCCGACGCCAGCCGCAGCGAGCCGCTCCCGCTCGGCGTTGCCAACCGGCCTTTCTCCGTCCAAATGAGGCGAACTCCTCATGACAGGACGTCGGGGCCGGACCTACGGTAGGCAGACCGATCCGCTCGACGAAGGAGGCGCCCATGGCGCTCGGGGCATCCGCCGTTCGGCGACAAGGCCAGTACGTCCGTGCCAACGGCATCGACATCCACTACGTGGAGGCGGGGCGCGGCGAGCCGCTCCTGCTGCTCGACAACGGCATGGTGTCCACGAACCCGATCTGGGCCGACATCCCCTTCGCCTACGCCTCGGTCGTGGCCAGGCTCGCGGAGCACTTCCGCGTCATCGCGCCGGATACCCGAGGGTCTGGCAGGACCGTCCACCCCGGCGGCCCGATCCCGTACACATTGCTGGCCGACGACGTGGTTGCGCTGGTCGGGGCGCTCGACCTCGATCGGCCGCTGATCTGCGGCTTCAGCGACGGTGGCGAGACCGCGACGATCGTCGGCATCCGCAGCCCCGGATCGGTCCGGGCGATCGTGAACCACGGCGGCTACGACCTGTTCAACCCGGACCCGCATGCGCCCACCATCGCCCTGACACGGCAGATGCTCGGCGGCAGCGCGGACGCGACCGAGGCGAGCCCCGAGGCCATCGCGCGCCTCTCCGAGCAGTCGGCGGGGCTGCGGGCCATGTTCGCGCTGATGGAGGCAGACCACGACAGCGCTCAGGGAGCCGGCCACTGGCAGACCGTCGTCGCGCAGACGTTCGGGCGGATCAGCCAGCCCCACGGCTACACCCTCGAGGATCTGGGCGCGATCGGGGCACCGACCCTCATCCTCGTCGGCGACAGGGACCCGTTCTGCACGGTCGAGGAAGGAGCGGCCGCCTACCGCGCGCTCCGGGAGGGCGAGCTGGCGGTGCTGCCAAACACTGGGCACCTGATCACCGAGGCGGCGGTGCAGACCACCATCGCGTTCCTCCGGCGTCAGCTCGCAGATCAGCCCACCTCGGCTCCCAGCTGAGGCGCGAGGGCTCCTGGGGTCCGGCGAGCATCACCCGGCCTCGCGCTCTGGCCGGCGCCGGGGCGACGCCGGCCAGCGGAGCGCTCTGAAGAGGCTCTCCTGCGGGCAACAAGTGGGCAACACAACAGGTCCAAAACAACCCCAGATCACCAGCCGCGCGATTCGGCAAACCGGCTCCCGGAGCGGGAAACCGCGAACACACCGGACTACACCGAACCGGGGTCCAGAGACTCTTGATCCCAAGGTCGCAGGTTCGAATCCTGCACGGCCCATTCACACGATCCCGCTTTGAAAGCGGTATCGCCTACCACCAGCCCCGGTCCCCGGACGCCGTTCAGAAGCTTTGGGCAACACCACCGGCCGCGGGCTGGTCAGGGCCGGTCCGCCAGTGCCGTTACGGTCCGGGCGCCGGGGTGCGGCGGCCCGGTTCGCCTGCTGCCGAGCCCGATGCCGTCGCTGATCACGCTCCTCGCGGTCGGCCGCAGAGCTCGGACCACCTTGCTTTCTGGGGCCGGGCGCTCTGGCGCGGGCCCGCCTGCGCTGCCTGCACGGGCTGTCACGCGGCGACGCCATCGCTCGCTCCGCCGACGCAAACCATCGGCTGAGGTCACCCGAGTCCTCGGCTCGGTCTGGTCTCGCCCGCGGCTGCGCGTGCCCTGCCTCGTCGCCCGTCCCGCTGGCGCCGGATCGTTCGCCGCTTCCGGCGTGCCGCCGTAAGGGCCGGGCCAGGGGCGCAGAATGGCGGCAGTCGGCCCTGCCACTGACCGAGCCCCAGGTGCGTGAGACGCTGAGGAGAGCCGAGGAGGCCGACGCGTGAGCAGGGTCCGTCCCAGTTGAGCGGGACCCGCAAGGCCCCGCGCGAGTCGGGGGAACGAACCCCCGCCCGCGCCCGGCGGGCGCCCACTCGTCACGCCGTCGCCCTCCTGGCCCGCTACGGCACGCCATTTCGAATCGCCCTCAGCGTTCTCGGCGTGGTGGCCGTCGCCGCGTATGTCCTGATCGAGCATGTCGGGGTCGGCGACGCGCTCGCCGACCTCCGCAACGTGAGCCCGGGATGGACGGTCCTCGCGATCGTGACCCAGATCGCAACGCTCATGGCCGTCACCCGCTACGGGCGGCGGCTGTTCGGCATCAGCGGCGTCGCGCTCCCCCTGCACGAAGCAGTGCCGATCATCGCCGCAGATACCGCGCTCGCCCTCTCGGTCTCCGGGGGGACGCTGCTCGGGTCGGGCTACGCGCGCAGGCGCGTCAACCGCGCGGGAGCGGATCCCTCGCTCGTCTCGTCGGTCTCGTGGCTTGCGCTCCTGCTCTCGGCCGCGGTCGTGGGTCTCGTGGTCACCCTGGCCACGGCGGATACGGGCAACGTCTACGTCAACGGGCTCTTCATCGCCGTCGTCTGCCTCGCGATCGCGGGCCTGGTCATGGCCGTTCAGCGGCCCGGCATCGTGCGCTCACTCGACCGCAAAGTCGCCGTCCGCTGGACGCGGGCCAGCCGGTGGCTCGACGCCGCCGCGGACCGCCTCGAGCGGCTGCGGATGACCCGCCGGGACTGGGGGGTGGTGCTCTTTTTCGGCGGCTGGGCCGCCGTGGTGGACGCGGCATGCCTCTATGCCTGCGGTCGGGCCGTGGGGGCGCCCGGAGCGTCGCTGGGTACGGCCTTGCTGGGCTACGCCGCCGTTCAGACGGCGCTGTGCTTTCCCATCACACCCGGAGCGCTCGGCATCGCCGAGGCTGCGCTCTACCTGGCTCTCGTCAGTCGCCACATCCCCCGCGAGGCGGCGCTGACGTGGACGCTCAGCTACCGGCTGCTCTCCTTCTGGGGGGTGCTGGTGGTGGGCTGGACGTCCTTTCTCGTCCTTCGGCGCGGCGACCGTGGCCGAGCGGCCCTCGCCGAGGTCCAGGGCGCGGCCGAGGGGGCGCCCCCCGTGGCTGACGGAGGCATGTTGAGCTGACTGTGGGCCCTGGGCGTCGGCCCAGCCATGCCGGCCTCTACTGGCTGAGCAGCTCCACCACGCGGGCTGCTGTAAACGAGATCCGACCCCTCCGGACACGCTCCTCCACGATTCCACGTTCAGGGAGCCGACGGAGCGCGTTCATCGCGCCCTGTTGCGACCCGCCGTGGATGGCCGCAACCTTCCTGGTGCGCATGATCGGCGCGCCGATGAGATCGCCCGCCGTTTGCCCAGCCGCTCCCCGCTCAGCGGCGCGGCCGGCAGGGCCAGCTCACGCCGACCAAGTTGGTCGACCGCTATTCGGTGGCCGCCTCGGAGGTTCGACTCCTCTTCATCGACTATCTCGCCCGACGCACTGCACGACGACCCTCGACTACACCTCCCTGGCCGGGCTTGCCGCGGTGCTCGTCGGCCTCTTCTGGTCCGACATCCAGCGTCACCACCCGCGACGAGCTGGGACCGTCCTTCCTGTCCAGCCAGGCGCTCAGCCACCGGGCACCAAATCCCCCAAGCCGAGGGATGGAGGCTCGGCGTGGCAGCCGATTTGATCGCGCTCGGCGGACAAC
>JAWVEW010000172.1:0-6788 GCA_033856495.1 Miltoncostaeaceae bacterium
CAAGGTGCGAGGCATCATCAAGGAAGCGGACCCCGATATCGTCGAGGAGTGGAAGTGGGTGAAATCCACGAACCCCGGAACACCGGTCTGGTCCCACAACGGGGGTATCTGTACTGGTGAGTCATACAAGAACGTGGTCAAGCTGACGTTCTTCAAGGGGGCTGCTTTGAACGATCCTTTAGGTCTATTCAACTCCAGCCTTGACGGGAAGGTCAGGCGTGCCATCGACATCAAAGAAGATGACAGGATTAACGATAGTGCACTGAGGAACCTCATTCGTGAAGCTGTGGCGCTGAATCTAAAGCGCAAGTGACATTCCGCTTGAAAATCGGCTCTTCCGGTATGGGCGTGGGTCGCTGAGCGCAGCCGTCTAGCGCCCCAAGCACGGCCGCCAGCCTTGCGGCGCGCGCGGCCTCCCAGGCGGCGCCGGAGAGCAGCGTCGGCCGCGGTCGCCCCAGCGCTGGCTGGGGCTGACGTAGACCGTCGCGCCGGCGCAGGCCCTCGCACAGGTGCTCGAGCACCCAGAGGGCGTAGGCGCCACGGTGAACGCCGCCGTCGGCCGTTGCCACCAGCGCCCGCCAGGGGCCGCGCACGAGCTCGAGCGGCACGTCGCGGCGCTCGAGGCGCCGGCGCCCCTCCAGCCGCCGCAGCGCCGCGAGCGCTCGCAGGACCCCCTCGCCGTCCCCGCGGCCTCGAACTGGAGCGTCTCCAAGAGGAGCGGCAGGAAACGGCGCACCTGGGGGCCGCGGCTGAGCATCAGCTCGGGGTGGCGGTCCTCGGCCGGCCGGGAGAGGCTGTCCAGGAGCCGGAGCGCCGCCGCAAGCCGCTTCAGTCGGGCGAAGACCGCCTGGCGCACCCACCCGGTCCTCGAGGCGCTCGTCGAGGACGAGCCGGCAGGCTGCGGGGCTCCCGCCAAGTCGCCGATGCCTTCCGCGAGCGCCCGGAACTCGCGCCCGCGCTCGAGCGCTGCGACAAGGCCGGCCACGGTCGGCGCGACGGGGCCCCGGCGCAGCCGCTCAAGGCCGGACTCGCGGGCGCCGTGAGAGAGGGTGGAGCGGCTTCGCGAAGGTCGAGGCCCCACCGCTGCCGTGGAGGACGAGCGGAGGCGGGCTCGAGCTTCGGCCACGTCCGGGGTCAGAGCAGGCGGTGGCGCTCTTCGAGGGAGGAAGGCGGGTCCGCGCGCGCCGCGTCCCGAGCCGGCGCCGACGGGACGGGCGACGAGCCAGGACGCGCGCAGTCGCTGGCGACAACCAGACCGAGCCGAGACTCGGGTGACCTCAGCCGATGGTTTGCGCCGGCGTCGGAGCGAGCGATGGCGTCGCCCGCGTCATAGCCCGCGCAGTCAGCGCTCGTAGGCTCGGGCTTGCACAACAGGTGGTCACTCTCCCGCATGGTCCGGGACGCGCCCGCATGGTATTCAGACGTCCTATCCGCCCTGGCGGTGGTGAGACGGAGAACGAGAAAAGCCCGACCTGAGCAGGGCGTTTCTGATCGGGACGGCCGGATTTGAACCGGCGACCACCTGCTCCCAAAGCAGGTGCGCTACCAAGCTGCGCCACGTCCCGCGGGCGTTGAGTCTAGCAGCGGCTCCCCGGGCTCCCGGCGCCCAGCTAGCCCCGGCGCTCGCTCCGGCGCCGGCGCACCTGCGCGACCACGATCGCCGCCGCGACGGCAGCCAGGAACGCGTACCCGAACAGGCCGCCGATCAGGAAGAGCACTTCCTGGGAGACGTCGACCCGGCGGAAGGTGAAGGCCAGGATGCCGAAGGCGCCGATGAGGACGGCGGCGAACAGCATCAGCCACCGCACCACCTTCTGGGAGCCGACGATGCGCTCTAGCGCGTCCACAGCTCCGCCAGGCGGCCGAGGGTCTCGCGGTAGCGGCGAACCGCCTCGTCGCGGCCGACGAAGCTCAGGCTCTCGTAGAGCCCGGTCGAGACGCGCTGGCCGGTGAGCGCGATGCGCTGGGGCTCCAGGAACTCGCGGGCGCTCGTCTCGCCCATGATGTGGAGCTGGTCCTGGAGGACCTCCTTGACCGCGTCGGGCTCGAAGGTGGGGACGGTCTCGATGCGGCCGAGGCCGCCGCCGATGGCCTGGATCGAGTGCTTCACGTCGCTCTGCAGCAGGTCCCAGGCGTCCGGCTCCATCTCGAGCGGCCGGAAGAGCCAGCCCGCCAACTGGTCGTACTCCGAGAGCTTGGTGAGCTTGCGCTTCACGAGGGGTGAGCTGCGGCGGGCCAGCTCCTCGGCGCCCCCGCCCCTCTCGTCCAGGTACCCGGTCTTGCGAAGGTAGTCGACGAGCGCCTCCTCGAACTCGTCCGGCGGCATCGAGCGCATGAAGCGGCCGTTCATCACCCCGAGCTTGGTCAGGTCGAACACGGCCGGGCTCTTGGACACCCGCGAGATCCGGAAGCGCTCGATCAGCTCGTCCAGCGTGAACGTGGTCGTCTTATCGTCATAGCTCCAGCCCAGCAGCGCCAGGGCGTTTCGCACCGGCTGGGGCAGGAAGCCGTCCATCTCGAGGTCCTCGACGGAGGCGGCGCCGTGGCGCTTGGAGAGGCGCTTCTTGTCCGGGCCGAGGATCAGCGGCATGTGCGCGTAAACCGGCGGCTCGGCGCCGAGCGCCCGGATGACGAGCATCTGCTTGGGCGTGTTCGAGATGTGGTCCTCGCCCCGGACCACGTGCGAGATGCCCATCTCGAGGTCGTCGACGGCCGCCGCCAGGTTGTAGGTCGGAGTGCCGTCGGAGCGGGCGACGACGAAGTCCTCGATCTGGGCGTGGTCGAAGGCGACGCGCCCCCGGATCATGTCGTCGATGACGGTCTCGCCGGGCAGCGGCACCGCGAAGCGCCAGACCGGACGGCGGCCCTCGGCCTCGAGGCGCGCGATCTCCTCGGGCGAGCGGTCGCGGAGGCCGCGCACGACCGGGGCGCGCCGGTCGGCGCGGGCGGCCGCCCGCTGCGCCTCGACCTCCTCCTCGGTCTCGTAGGCCGGGTAGACGGCGCCGGCCGCCCGCAGGCGTTCGATCGCGTCACGGTAGACCGCGTCGCGCTCGCTCTGGCGGAACGGCCCCTCGTCCCAGTCCAGCCCGAGCCAGGTGAGGGCGCGCAGGATCTCGGCCTCGCTCTCGGGCGTCGAGCGCTCGCGATCGGTGTCCTCGAGCCGCAGCACGAACGTGCCGCCGGTCTGGCGGGCGACCAGCCAGTTGAAGAGGGCGGTGCGGGCGCCGCCGACGTGCAGGCTGCCGGTGGGGCTGGGGGCGAAGCGCACGCGGGCGGGTCCGCTCACGTCGGGTCGCTCATCTGGCACGGCCATTAGGATAGCGAGGTGCGGATCGGCGCCCACGTCTCCTCCTCCGGCGGAATCAGCAAGTCGATCGCCCGGGGCCTCGCGATCGGCTGCCAGAGCCTCCAGGTGTTCACCCACAACCCGCGCACCTGGGTGCCGATCAGGCACAGCGAGGACGAGATCGCGGCCTTTCGGGCCGCCGCCGCCGAGGTCCAGATGGCGCCTCTGGTGAGCCACGGCCTCTACCTGATCAACCTCGGCGCGCCCGACCGCGACCAGCCCACGGGCCCGCCCGGCAAGCCGGCGGTCGGGATGCGCAACTTCTACCGCGCCTCCGTGGAGAGCCTGGTCCAGCACCTCCAGATCGGCGACGCGCTGGGCCTCGCGGGCGTGGTGGTCCACGTGGGCTCCTTCCGCGGCGACACTCTCGAGGGCGCGATCGCGCGGATCGGCGCCGGCATCGCGGAGGCGCTCGAGCGCGCGGACGGGTCCACCTGCGTGTACCTGGAGAACACCGCCGGCGCCGGCGACACGGTGGGGCGGACCTTCGAGCAGCTCCGGGACGTGGCGGCGGCGACGGGGCACCCCGAGCGCCTCGCCTACTGCCTCGACACCCAGCACCTGTTCGCCTCCGGCTACCCGGTGCACGAGCCGGACGGCATCGACCGCGTGCTCGAGGAGTTCGACCGCGTGGTCGGGCTCGACCGCCTGCGCTGCCTGCACCTCAACGACTCGAAGGTGGCCTTCGGCTCCAACCGCGACCGCCACGAGAACCTGGGCGACGGGCTGATCGGCGCCGACGGCCTGCGCTCGATTCTGGGCTGCCCGGCGCTCCAGGGCCTGCCCGTGATCCTCGAGGTGCCCGGCGCCGAGGGGAAGGGGCCGGACGCGGACAACGTGGCCCGGGCGAAGCGGCTCCACGAGGAAGGCCTGGCGCTCCGCTAACCTGCGCGGCTTACGCGGTCGCGGTGCCCGGCGACCCAGACGCGCGCTCTCCGGCCACCGATGAGTCGGAGGGCCGTCAGAGGTCTTTGAGGTTGGGACCCACCGGGATGAGGAGCAGACGCATGATGCGACATCGACGACCAGACGGCGACACGGGCGGGGGGACTGCGCAGGCCGGGGACCGGCGCGCGGCCCACGAGCGGCGCTCGACGGGCGCGCTCGCGAGCTGGGCACGGGCCTGCGCCAACCACCCATGGCGGGTCGTGTTCGGCTGGATCGGCATCGTCGTCGTCCTCGTCGGCCTCGTCGCGACGGTGGGGGGGTCGCTGCGGGACGAGTTCACGATCCCGGGGTCCGAGACCCAGGCGGCGACGGACCTCATCGAGTCCAGGTTCGCGTCCGAGCAGGGCGGCGTCCTGAACGTCGTCTTCGCGGCGCCGCCTGGGCAGCGGCTCGACACGCCGGACCGCAAGGCGGCGATCGAGCGGGCGATCGCGCGGCTCGAGTCACCCGAGTTCGCCCCGAAGAAGGACAGGACCGGCATCGAGAGCGTGGGCGATCCGTTCAGCGCCGACACGTTCTCGAAGGACGGGCGCATCGCCTACGCCGAGGCCCAGTTCGACCAGGTCATCCACGACAATGACCGGGACGAGGTCGTTGCCGAGGAGAACGCCGTCCGCGACACCGTCGCGCCGGCCGGTGTGACCGTGGAGTACAACGGCGAGGCCGAGTTCCCGCCCATCAAGCAGGGGGTTCAGGAACTCCTCGGACTGCTCGCGGCGATCGTCGTCCTCCTCATCGTCTTCCGCACGTTCACCGCGATGCTGATTCCGATCGCGCTCGCGATCTGCGCGTTGGTGACGGCTTTTCTCCTGCTCTTCATCCTCGCCGGCCTGACGGACATCAACACGATCACGCCGCTGCTCGTCTCGATGATCGGCCTCGGCGTCGGCATCGACTACTCGCTCTTCATCGTCACGCGCTTCCGGCAGTTCCTGCATGAGGGGCTCCCGCCCCGGGAGGCGGCCGCCGAGGCCGCCTCGTCCGCGGGCCGGGCCGTGCTCTTCGCCGGCCTGACGGTCGCCATCTCGGTGACGGGCCTCGCGTTCTTCGGCCTCGACTTCATCACCAAGCTCGGCATCGGCAGCGCGCTCGGCGTACTGACGACCGTGCTGATCGCGAGCTCCCTGCTGCCGGCTGTGCTGGGGCTGCTCGGCCACAAGGTCGATCGGCTGAAGGTTCCGTTCATGCGGCCGGTCGACGACTCCGAGGCCGCCCGTGAACGCAGCCTGTTCGGACGCTGGGGCCGGTTCGTCGTGGCGCACGCACGGGTCATCTTCCCGGTCACCCTGCTCGTGATCGTGGGCCTGGCCGCGACCTCCCTGCTCGTGCGCCTCGGCGCCTCGGATCAGGGCACCCAGCCCAAGGACCAGACCAGCCGCCGGGCGTACGACCTGCTCGCCACGGGCTTCGGGGCGGGCTTCAACGGCCCCGTCCCGATCGTCGTCGACGTGAGGGGCGACCCGCAGGCGCCGGAGCGGATCTACGAGGCCGTGCGCGGCCTGCCGGGCGTCGCCTCCGTGCGGAAGCCCCAGCTCAACGACGCGAAGACGGTCGGCATCGTGTTCGTGACCCCGGATTCGGCCCCTCAGGACGAGGCGACGAACGGGCTCGTCGACAGGCTTCGAAACGACGTCGTCCCGGCCGCGACCGCCGGCGGGAACGCCGTCGCATACGTCTCCGGCCAGACCGCGGCGTTCAAGGACATCGCCGACCGGATCATGGAACGGCTGCCCTACTTCCTCCTCTACATCATCGGGGTCACGTTCATCCTGCTGGCGATGGCCTTCAGGTCGATCGTGGTCTCGGGGACGGCCGCGCTGACGACGATCCTGTCCGCCTTCGTGGGCTTCGGCGTGCTCACGCTGGTGGTCCAGGAAGGCCACCTGCTCGGACTCACCGGACTCGACAGGACCGGCCCGATCGAGACGTTCGTCCCGCCGATCGCCTTCGCGATCCTCTTCGGGCTCTCGATGGACTACATGGTCTTCCTGATGAGCCGCATCCGGGAGGAGCACGTCCATGGGCTCCCGACGCGCCAGGCGGTGGAGCACGGCATCGCGGCGATCGGCCGGGTCGTGGTCGCGGCGGCGGTGATCATGGGCACGGTCTTCGCGGCCTTCATCCTCAGCGCCGACCGCATCCCCAAGGAGTTCGGGCTGCTGCTGGCGGTCGCGATCCTCACCGATGCCCTGATCGTTCGGATGACCCTGGTGCCCGCCTTCCTCACCGTGCTGGGCGAGAAGTCGTGGTACATCCCGCGCTGGCTGGACCGCCTGCTTCCGAACGTGACGATCGAGCCGCCGCACGACGGCGAGGCGATTCCCCCGGTCCGCGCCCCCGAGCCCGAGCCGAGCCAGAGCTGAGGGCGATCGGGTCAGGACGGGTCGCGGGGGCCGGAAGTGGCCGGCCCCCGCGGGACCCCGTCCTTCTCGGCCCCCGGCGCTGAGCCCGGCCGGGAAGGCGGGGGACGGCTGGTACACTCGCCGCCTGACGC
>JAWVEW010000173.1:0-3280 GCA_033856495.1 Miltoncostaeaceae bacterium
TGGGGCTGGCGGCCCGCCCCGCCGGCCTGGCTGCTGCCCTGCTCGCCCCGGCCGTCGCGTCGTACACCGCGGTCCTGCTGTCCGACACCGCGACGCCGACCTGGCACGAGGCGCGGGACGAGCTGCCGTTCGTCTTCGTGGGGTCCGCCTCGGCCGCGGCGGGGGGCCTGGCCATGACGCTGGCGCCGCTGTCGGAGTCGGGACCCGCCCGGCGGCTCGCCGTCGGCGGGGCGCTGCTGGAGCTGGCCGCCGAGCGGAAGATGGAACGCTCGATGGGGCTGGCCGCCGAGCCGCTGCACCAGGGCCGGCCCGGGCAGCTCATGCGGGCGAGCAAGGCCCTGACCGCGTTCGGGGCGGTGACCGCCGCCCTGCTCGGGGGCCGGAGCCGCGTCGCGGCCGCGGTGAGCGGGCTGGCGCTCGTGACCGGCTCGGCCTGCACACGCTTCGGAGTGTTCGAAGCGGGGCAAAACTCGGCCCGCGACCCGAAGTACACCGTTGTGCCGCAGCGAGAGCGCCTCGACACGAGGCCGTCGGAGCGGCGCACGTAGCAGCTCGGCGAGGACCCGAGCAGCGAGGAGCCCATCGTGGCGCACACCACCGTCCCCCAGAGCGTCGGCACCGACCCCACGCACGGACGGTGGGGGCTCGTCCTTGCGGCGCTGCTCCTGCAGTTCTCGGTCGGTGCCGTCTACGCGTGGAGCGTGTTCGCCAAGGCGCTGCAGGCCGCCCCGGCCTTCCACCTGAGCAAGGTGGAGGCGGCGCTGCCGTTCGAGGTCACCATCGGCATGATCTTCATCGGCACCTTCATCGGCGGCCGCATCCAGGACAAGAAGGGCCCGCGGGTGGTGGCCCTCGTCGGGGGCGTCCTCTACGCGCTCGGCACCATCGGGGCGTCCTTCGCCCACGACCGCAGCGACCTGCCGCTGCTCATCGCCACGTACGGCGTCATCAGCGGATTCGGCCTCGGGCTGGCCTACATCGTGCCCATCGCCATGCTGCAGAAGTGGTTCCCGGACAAGCGCGGCCTGATCACCGGCCTCGCGGTCGGCGGGTTCGGATTCGGAGCCGTGCTCACCTCGCCGATCGCACAGCGGCTCATCAACACCGAGCCGGACCAGCCGACCCGGGCCTTCCTCCCCCTCGGCATCGCGTACCTGGTGATGTCGCTGATCGGGGCCTCCTTCTTCCGCAACCCGCCCGAGGGGTACGCCGTCCCCGGCTGGCAGCCGCCCACCGAGGGCAGGGTCGTGGACAGCGGGCGCGACTACACACCGAGCGAGGCGCTGCGGACCCCGCAGTGGTACCTGCTCATGCTGATCCTGGCGCTCAACACGGCGGCGGGCATCGCCCTCATCTCGCAGGCCGCCGCGTCGGCGACCGACATCGCCGGCTACACCGCCGGCGCGGCCGCGGGTGCCGTCGCGGTCTTCGCGCTGTTCAACGGCGCGGGCCGCATCGTGTGGGCGGCGCTGTCCGACAAGATCGGCCGGATGATCGCCTTCGCGCTCATGCTCGGCCTCCAGGCCATCTGCTTCCTGCTGCTGCCCCATGCGCACAACCCGGCGCTGTTCTTCGTACTCGGCGCGATCATCTACCTCTGCTACGGCGGCGGCTTCGGCACCATGCCGGCGACGGCGGGTGACTACTTCGGCGTCAAGAACGCGGGCGCCATCTACGGCGCGATGATCATCGCCTGGAGCATCGGCGGTGTCGTCGGACCGCTCATCGCCGCATCGCTCATCGGCAGCGACAAGAACTACGCGCTGGGGTACACGACGATCGGGATCATCGCCTTCGTCGCCGTGATCCTGCCGGTCGTCACGAAGCTGCCCCGCACGCGGGAGAGCGCCACCGAGGGGCTGACCGCCCAGCAGTCGCCCGCGCACTAGAGTCCGCAGTCCGCCGTACAGATCATCACAAACCAGGAGGAGCAGCGCCCATGCGACCCGTCCGTCGGGTCGGGCGCGTTCGGCTCCCGCACCTGCGACTGCCGCACCCGCGACTGCCGCACCCGTACTATGCGCACCGCCACGTGACGCGGGGTGCGCTCGTCGTGGCCGCCCTGGGCGCGGGGCTGGCCGCCTTCCTCGCGGTCGGCTCCATGCAGACGGCCGGCTCCGCGACCGCCGCGAAGCCGTCGCCCACCGCCTCGCCGGTCGCCGTCGCGCCGTCGGCATCGGCGCCGCCGCGGGCCGTGCCGCTGCCGTCCCTGCCGCCGCTCCCGGCCCTGGTGCCGGCCACCGTGCTCGTGACGAGCAAGAGCCGCCTGCCGGCGGACACGGTGCGCCGGCTCGTCGCGCTCACCGGGGCCCGGGCAAGTCTGCGGGTGGCCGTCGGCGACGTCGGCCTCGGCAAGGGGCGGACCCGCGCGCTGGCCGCCGATCCGGCCTTGATCCGAGTCTGGACGCCCCGGCAGACCGCGACCGTCGTCGGCGTCTGGCAGCGCGCCGCGATCGGCGAGGCGGTCGTGGCACACACGGTGGCCAAGGCCGATGCGGTCTCGCTGGGCGGGACGGTCCGGGTGCAGCGCGGCGCCACCGCGCTGCCGCTGCGTGTCGGGGCGCTCGCCACCACCCAGCTGCCGGGCGTCGGGGTGGTCCTCGACCGCAGCGTGGGCAGGCAGCTCGGCCTCGTCGAGGGCACCGGTCTGTTGCTGTCGGTACCCGGCCGCGACCCGGCCATCGTGGCCGCGCTGGGGTCGCACGAGCTCGGCGCCGCCGCGACCGTGGAGGCGGTGCTCTCGGCCAGTGCCCCCACCGGCAGCTGGGTCCCGCCGGTGATCGGCCGGATCAGCTCCGGCTTCGGCAACCGCGTCCATCCCTTCAGCCACGCGGTGCAGTTCCACGACGGGATCGACATCGGGGCGCCGCTCGGCGCGCCGGTGTACGCGATGACCGACGGGCAGGTGCTGTACGCCGGACCCGCCGCCGGCTTCGGCAACGAGATCGTGCTGTCGCATGCCGGCGGGGTCACCACCGTCTACGGGCACGTCTCACAGATCCTCGTCACCTCCGGCCGGGTGCGGGTGGGCCAGGTCATCGCGCTGGTCGGCAACGAGGGCGAGAGCACCGGCCCGCACCTGCACGCCGAGGTCCATGTGCAGGACGTGCCGGTGGACCCGGTGCGCTGGCTCGTCGACCACGGCGTCGACGTGCAGCGTTAGCGCACCTCGACGGCCGCCTCGCGGCGCTCGACGAACTCGCCCACGACCGGGGCGCCGGGGATCTCACCGGCGACCAGCAGGCCGCCGCTGGTCTGCGCGTCGGCGAGCAGCAGCAGT
>JAWVEW010000174.1:0-5112 GCA_033856495.1 Miltoncostaeaceae bacterium
GTGATCTTCGGCGAGTCGACGGACATCCGCTTGGCCCGGCTCTTGCCGAAGCTCATGACCTTGGAGCCGCCGCCCTGCATCTGGTTCATCAGGAAGATCCAGAAGATGAAGAAGAGCGCGAACGGGGCGAGCGTGATGAGGAAGCCCCACCAGGCGCTGCCGCCGCGGCCCTTGACGTCGAACTGGACCTTGTTCTGGGTGAGATCGTTCGTGAGCTGGCGGCCGAAGTTGTCCGGGTAGCCGACCGTGTACTTCCGCCCGTCTTTGGAGACGACGCTGAGCTCCTGGACGCTGGGGGCCATCGTCACCTGGGCGACCCGGCCGGCGGAGAGATCGCCGAGGAACTGGCTGAAGCCTGGCGCGGGCGCTCCGTGCCCCAAGCCGGAGATGACCCGCGACGCCACGAAGGCCACAAGCAGGAGGAGGCCGACCGCGATGATCGCCCGGCGTGGCGATGGTCTTCTCATGCGCCCGGGCGGCCGCTGATCTCAGCCGTCAGCGTGCACCGGCGGGCAGGTGCCGACGGCGGCCTCGGCGCGAGCCCAGGCGCTGAGCCAGCGGCTGCCGCCCTCGCCGCCGGCACATCGGGCGACGCGCTCGGTGCGGGCTCGCCAGACGGCTTCCTCCAGCGGGCGCTCACGGCGCTGATGTTGGCAGGCTGCGGGGTGGTTGACCGCCGCTCGCCTCAGCACCGCTCGTCGAGCGCCACCACTTCCTCGATCGCGATCAGCGCCTGCGCGCGCGCCGGGCGGCGCTCGCGCTCTTACGCATCACGCCAACCTCCTCGAGCGAGCGCCCCGCGCCGAGCGCGACGCAGGCAAGCGCTGACTCGGCGACGTGGACGGGGACCTGCGTCTCGGCGCGAAGGCGCGCGTCCAGGCCCCGAAGGAGCGCGCCGCCGCCGGCCAGCATGATCCCGCGATCGACGATGTCCGAGGCAAGCTCGGGGGGCGTGCGCTCGAGAGTCGAGACGACCGCCGCGACGATCTGGCCCACCGGCTCTGCGAGCGCCCCGCGCACCTCCTCGGAGGAGAGCGTCACGCTCTTGGGGAGGCCGCTGATGAGGTCGCGTCCGCGGATCTCCACCTGCTCCTCCTGCGCCAGCGGCGCGGCCGATCCGATGGCGAGTTTGATCTCCTCGGCAGTCTGGAGGCCGACCGCCAGCCGATACTTGACCTTCACGTGGGCGGCGATCGCCTCGTCCATCTCGTCGCCGCCTACACGCAGGGACTGACAGACCACCATCCCTCCGAGCGAGATCACCGCCACCTCGGTGGTGCCGCCGCCGATGTCCACGATCAGGTTGCCGGCGGGCTCTGCGACCGGAAGGCCGGCGCCGATGGCGGCGGCCAGCGGTTCCTCGATCAGGTAGACCTCGCGCGCGCCTGCCGACCGCGCCGCCTCCTCGACCGCGCGTCGCTCGACCCCCGTGACCCCGGAGGGGACGCACACCACCACCCGCCGGCGGCCGAAGCGGCGCGGGAGCGCCTTCTCGATGAAGTAGCGCAGCATCTCCTCGGTGACGGCGAAGTCAGAGATGACGCCGTCGCGCAGGGGCCGGATCGCGGCGATCGCCGCCGGCGTGCGACCGATCATGCGCTTGGCCTGATCGCCGACCGCGTAGACCTCGTTGGTGCGCTGATCGATCGCCACCACCGACGGCTCGGCGAGGACGATCCCCCGGCCGCGCACGTAGACCAGGGTGTTGGCCGTTCCGAGGTCGACGGCCATGTCACCGCTCGCGCCCCCGAGGCGATCCAGAAGCAGCATCGCGCCCCCCGTATCCGCCGGCGTGGGAGGGTGCAGGCGGGCGGCCCGGCTCGCCGCGCCGCCCCAGTCTAGGGGTCCGAGAGGGCTGACCTCCCCGACGGCTCGCCCGGAGCGGATGCTCGTGCGGCGGTGAACCCGCGCGTGGCCCCGACCGCGAGCGATGAGCGAGCGATTGTGAGCCACCAGGACCTCGGGGGGGCTCCACAATTCCCAGGGCGGGTTCATCCAGGCCCGGATGTCGGCCCTTGAGCTCCCGAGTGCGGTGCGTGGCCGGCCACAACCGACGCCGCGCGCGCACGTGCCGCGCGGCGCAGGGGCAGCGTGCGCGGGCGTAAGGTAGGAGAGCTGATTCGGGGAGGCGGGCGCCGCCAGCGACCGTTCCCGATCCGCCCGGCGCGGCGGCCGCGAGCAAGATCGGGGGCATCGGCACCCCGATCAGAGGGGCTCATGCCAGCCCAGACCACGGACACGCTCAGCACCTCCAGGCCGCTGCTTCGGGTCGCGATCGCCGATGACCACCGCCTGATGCTCGACGGCATCAAGCACGCGCTCGAGCGGGCGCCCGACATCCGGGTGGTGGGCGAGGCGATGAGCGGCGAGGAGATGCTGGCGCTGGTGCCCCGGGTCCGCCCGGACGTGGTGATCCTCGACCTGCGGATGCCCAGGGGCGACGGCCTCAGCACGCTGGCCCAGTTGCGCAAGGACTACCCGGACCTGAAGGTGATCATCCTCTCGATACTCGACGACTCCGAGACCATCGCCCGCGCCCTCGAGGAGGGCGCCGCCGGCTATGTGGTCAAGTCGATCAACCCGCTCGACCTGCCCTCGACGATCCGCCAGGTGGTCGAGGGCAACGTCCACCACCTGCGCGCTAGCGCCGCCGGCGAGAGGGGGGCGACCGGCATGCACCTCAGCAGCGGGCACGCCGGCAGGCTGACCGACCGCGAGCTGTCGGTCCTGCTCCTGGTGGCCGAGGGACTGTCCAACCTCGCCATCGCGGACAGGCTCTGCGTCACCGAGCAGACGGTGAAGTTCCACCTCTCGAACATCTACCCGAAGCTCGGCGTCGGGAACCGCACCGAGGCCACGCGCTACGCCTACCGTAACCAGCTGCTCGAGTAGTTGCACCGTGCCACTGCGAGCCATGCAGCGAGGGCGCTCGTCAGAACTCCTCCGCCGCGCCGCACGCTGCGCAGACCGCAAGCGCGCGGTAGCCGCCGCCCGCGGCGCGCCGCACGGGGTGGATGTACGGCCTGTAGACGAGCCCACGGGCGTGACAGCGAGGGCAGACCGCGCGCATGCAAACGCCGGCGTCCTCGAGCGCGGTGTGGCGGTCGGGCCGGCCGGGGCGGTAGCCCTCCGCACGAAGGGCGGCGTGGTGCGCGCCAAGGCCGGCGCCCGGCTCGGAGCGCCGTCCGGTCAGTGAGCGTGTCATCGGTCTTCCTCCGCACGACAGGACTCTCGCCGCGCCGGCGAGCTTGAGTGGTTCGCGCAGTCCTGGCAGTTCCCAGTCGCCCAGGGAGCGCCGTTGGACGCGACCATAGTCGCGATCAGCGGCCGGGGCAGAGCGCGATGACCGAGTTTCGCTCCCCGCGCGGAGGGAGGCCTGTCGAAGATCGCCGCCGCACTTGATCGAACTCGCGCCGCTGTCGCCGGAGAAAACGAGCTCCGCTCCGGGCGCTCTCGCGTGACTTGCTGACCCAAATGGGAATGCTTTCCGGGCGCGGAGGGCGCCGGGGCGGCACCACTCACCCGGTCCGGAGATCCGTCACCGAGAGACCAAGGTCCCGGGCGGCCAGGATCTCGGGGTCGCCCGTCAGCAGCAGACTTCCGTGCGCGAGCGAGGTGGCGCAGGCGAAGGCGTCGGCGTAGGCCATCGCGTGGCGCGCCTTGATCCTCGCGGCGGCCAAGATCCGCTCCTGGTGAGGAAGCTCGAGCACGAGGCGCCCGCGAAGCTCGGCGATAACCTCCCGCGCTCGCTCCGCCCCGGCGGCGCGCTCGACCACGTAGGCCACCTCACCGGCGTTGATCCAGCTCATGATCACATCGCCGGCCGCGATCGCCGCCTCGACATGGGCGCGCGCCGGCTCGGCCCCCTCAAGCCAGGCGAGGACCGCCCACGCGTCGAGGCAGGTGCTCAGCGTGCGTGCGGACGGGCGAGCTCGGCGCGATGCTCGAGCTCGAGCATCGCCACCAGCCCCCGACCTGCGAGCGAGCCGGCCGCGCTCGCGGCCGGGCGGGATGGCATCAGGCGCACCGAGCGGCCCTCCAGAGCAAAGGCCACCTCATCGCCGGGCACCAGCCCCAGCACATCGCGCATCGCCTTGGGGATCACCACCTGTCCCTTGGGTCCGAGACGGCTAGTCATACCGGCAGTATAACCAGAACCCCCGGCTTGCTGGCATGGCGGGCCCAAGCCCAAGGAGCCGGGGAGAGGAGTCGACGCGCGTGCGAACTGGCGACTGGCGGCGAGTCCGTCCGGCGCGCGCGGGCGGACCTCCGGCTCGCGTAGATCGAGCCGCGTCGGCGCTGTGCGCCGCCGATGCCCAAGATCAGGCGCATCTCGCCGTAGCACTCCTGGTCGTCGCGCAGGCGGCCGATCTCATTCTCCTGGCGCTCCAGAAGCCCCCCAAGGTCCTGCAGCGCGGACCGAGCCCCTCGAGCGCTCCGGTAGTGTCGCGTGCTGACGCTCCCGCCGGTCCGACCCCGTCGCGCTCGTGCGCGCGGTCCGGGAGGACGACGGGGAGGCCTCGCCGGCCACCGGCGGGTAGGCGGTGCCGCTCGTCATCGACGCAAGCCTCTGGTGACGGTCTGAGGCCACAAGTCGACGTGCGCGGAGCGATGAGGCACGTGCCTCCCGGCCGGTGGGTGCTCACGGCCGCGGGGCCCGCGCAAGACAAAACTGCACCGGAACAGCACGGGGACAGTTCTCGGCGGGCTCAGCGGACTGGCTGATCGGCTTGAACAGCGGGATCTTGCGTCGTCAGCAGGGTTCCATTAGTCGAGCCCGGTATCCTCCACCTCGTCTGGAAAGGGCGTCTGAGCAGGGAAGTCCTCCCGCACATGGCCGTAGACGTCGACGGTGATCACCACCGCGACACCGCGGCGAAGTGCCGCTCCTCGATGAGCCCGGGAGCGCCTGGCGTCGGGACTGTCGGAGCGGGCGCCCGAGTCGAGACCTTTGGCGTGTCCGGCCACCGGATCCACGCCGGCCAATACGAGGCGACTGATGTCGCGGCGGCGAAGCTCGTGCGGGCTTCGGTGGACCACGCCCGCGAGCTTGCACGCCGTCCCGAGCCCGCCCCAGAGCTGACGGGCGGTGAGGTGGGGGAGGATCGGGGC
>JAWVEW010000175.1:0-8930 GCA_033856495.1 Miltoncostaeaceae bacterium
GATCGACGCGCCGCCATCACCCGATCGGGTAAGGCCGCGTTCGCCGATCGGCCAGGAGCCGCCGGTCCCTCTGTGTCCCCGCCCGGGCGCGCGGTGAGTGCCCAACTACCCGGCGCCCGTGGCGGGTGGGGAGCCTCCGTGCTCCCGTGGCCCCCGGGTCGCTCCATGACCCCGCGCCGGGTAGCCAAGCAGCCGGCGCCGCTGTCGGGCAGGTGAGACGCCAACCTCGACACCCCATCGCCACCGCCCGGCGACGCCCGGTCGTTCGGCGCGGTCGGTGGAGGAAGACTCGCTAGTACCGGGCGGGCCGGCGTTCCATCATCCGCACCAGGAGCGTCGCCGCGCCCAGGAGCACGGGTCGGCGCGCACGCTGACGGGGGGCCGGCCGCGGGAGGGGCTCCAGAGCCCGGGGAGCCGCCGGCTCCGGCGCCTGTACCGCCGCCGGCAGCGGGACCGGAGCGCGGTCGGTGGGCAGCGCCCGCACCTCCTCGGGCCGGCGGCGGCGCCCCACGCGCGCGAGCCCTGAGAGCAACTGCTCGATCCGCGCGCGATCGATCTGCTCCTCCTCGAGGAGGGTGTCGGCCAGGGCATCCAGCTCGCGGCGCTGCGCCAGCAGGAGGCTGATCGCCTCCCGGTAGGCCTCGTCCACCATCTGCGCCACCTCCTCGTCGATCAGGCGGCGGGTGGACTCGGCGAGCGGCATCGGGACGCCGGAGGCATGGCTGATGATCTGGCCCACCCTGGGCGAGAAGCCGAGGATCTCGACGGCCTGGCGGGCCATCATGTTGGCCTGCTCGAGGTCGTTGGCCGCGCCGGCGCCGATGCGCCCGAAGCACACCTGCTCGGCGGCCCGGCCGCCCATGGCGACGATCATCCGCTCCCGGAGGTCCTGCGGCGTGTGGACCTGACGGTCCGTGTCTCCGTAGAAAGCGAGCCCCAACGCCTCTCCGCGCGCCAGGATGGTCACGGTCTGGGCCTTGGCATGGCTGGGGCACAGCTCGGCCGTCAGGCAATGGCCCGCCTCGTGGACCGCCACCCAGCGGCGCTCCTCGGTCGAGAGGAGCCGCTCGGCCCGCTCCGGACCGGCCCAGTGGCGCAGCTGTCCCTCGTCGAGGTCTGCGAGGAGGATCTGGGCGCGGCGGGCGCGACCCGCCATCAGGGCCGCCTCGTTGAGGATGCTGGCGAGATCGGCCCCGGCCGCGCCACCGGTCTTGGCGGCCAGGCGCTCGAGGTCGTCGACGTTCGCGAGCGGCTTGCCCCGCGCGTGGAGCCGCAGGATCTCGAGCCGCCCCTGGCGGCCCGGCAGCCCGACGCGCACGCGCCGGTCGAAGCGGCCCGGGCGGAGGAGCGCCTTGTCGAGCAGGTCGAGCCGGTTGGTGGCGCCGATGACGACCACCTTGGCGCTCGAGTTCATGCCGTCCATCTCGACCAGGATCTGGTTGAGCGTTCCCTCGCGCTCCTCGTTCGCGCCGGGGACCCCGGCGCCGCCGCGGGCGCGGCCGACGGCGTCGATCTCGTCGATGAAGACCACTCCGCCCGACTCCCTGGCCTTGTCGAACAGGTCGCGCACCCGGCTCGCCCCGACGCCGACGTAGGTGTCGACGAACTCCGAGCCCGAGACCGAGTAGAAGGGCGCCCCCGCCTCGCCGGCGGTCGCCTTGGCCAGCAGCGTCTTGCCGGTGCCGGGTGGGCCGTGGAGGATCACGCCGCGCGGCATCTTGGCGCCCAGCGAGGTGAAGCGCTCCGGCTCGCGGAGCAGCTCGACGACCTCCTGGAGCTCCGTGACGGCCTCGTCGCAGCCCGCCACGTCGGCGAAGCGCACCGGCGATCCCTCCACCCTGACGTCCTTGCGGATCTTGCCGTGCCCGCCGGCGCCGCCGCGGCCGCGGCGCCCGGTCATGCGGGCGGTGCCGCCCCGGCGGGCGAAGAGGAGCATCCCCCCGCCGATCAGGACCATGGGGCCGACGATCCACAGGAGCAGGGTGAGCATCGTGCGCATCGGGCTCCCGCCCGCCGGCCGGGCGTCGGCCGCCTGTTGGGACCTGGCGCCGACCAGCGTGACCCCGTCCTTCCGCAGCCTGGGGGGAAGGTCGAAGACGCTCGGAAGCGCCCCTGCGGCGGATCGCCCGCCCTTCGCGGCCGCCCGCACGCGGGCGCCGAAGTCGCTGCCCGACACCGGCTGCGGAATCCTGGCGGCGATCACCCGGCCGCGCGCATCGGCGCCGAACACCCAGTAGCCGGCCGCGTCCACGGAGGCCGTGCGGATGCCGTGCGCGTCAGCGGCGCGGATGAACGTGCGGTAGCCCACGAGCGCCGCCTGACCCTCGCCCCCGACCAACTCGACCGCGCCCGCGGGCGGGATGGGGACCGCCGGCGACGCTCCGTGGGCGGCTGGCGCAAGCGCGCAGAGCGCGGCCAGGATTGCGGTCGCCAGCCCGGCGCGCCGGGAAACACTCGCCCTCGCCCGGAGCGGTGTCGCTCCTCGCAGTAAGCCGCCCATGCTCGCCCCTCCGCCGTTCGGAGGCCGCCAGGGTCTAGGGCAGCTGACCTACTGGCGGGCGTGCCTGAGCGCCCGCCGGACTCGAACCTCTGTCGAGCAGACAGGACTCTAGCGCATCTCCGAATCGCTCAGGCGGGCCGCCGGCTAGCCGCCGAAGGCTAGAACGGCCGAGCGGCGGAGTCGGTCCCAGGGCCCTCCCGGTCGTCGCGCGTCCGGGGCCCGCCGGCGGCGTGCCGCGGCTCGCGTGAGAGCCCCCGGCGATGCTGTGTCGATACGTCCGAGCCCACGTCACGAGCGCGTATCAGCGGTCATACGAACGGGCCGGCGCCGCGGATCACATTGGGCCTCGATACATGACATCGCACATGAATTCGGCGATGGATGTGAACCGATATCACGGGACGCCCGCATAGGAGGAGACAACAAACGCACCCCCTCAAGGAGGTTCGGTTCCGTGTCTCACGTCATCAACATCGCCGAGGTCGACCGCGACGGCGCCATTCAGGAGGCCGTCCACAACCTCGACGGCAACACGCGCGCCGAGCTCCTGCGCAGGGGCCTCATCGGCGGCACCGCCATCTTCGGCGGGGCTGCGCTGATGGGCCTTCCCGCACTCGCCTCGGCCGCCGGCGGCGTCTCCACGAAGACCGTGGGGATCCTGAACTACGCGCTCACACTCGAGTATCTGGAGGCGGCCTTCTACGCGGAGGGCGTCAGCAAGGGCAAGCTCAGCGGGTCGCTGGGCCGGCTCGCCAGGACGATCGCCCAGCACGAGCAGGCGCACGTCGACTACCTGAAGAAGGCCCTGGGCTCGGCGGCGGTGAAGAAGCCGAAGTTCAACTTCAAGGGCACCACCTCCGACCCGGCCCTGTTCGGCGCCACCGCCTACGTGCTGGAGAACGCCGGCGTCGCCGCCTACTCCGGGCAGGCGACCAACATCAAGGAGGCCGCAGTGGTGAAGGCGGCCGTCTCCATCCTCACCGTCGAGGCCCGTCACGCCGGCTGGATCGGCGCCGTGATCGGCAAGGCGCCGGCTCCCGCCGCCTTCGACACGGCGCAGTCCATGAGCCAGATCCTGGCCGCCGTCAAGGGCACCGGCTTCATCGTCGGCTGATCCGCGTCCGGGGGATGGGGCGGCCGAGACCGCCCCGTCCCCGGCCGTGCTCGAGGCGCCGCCCGTCGCGGCGACGCCCACCACACACAGAGAAAGCGAGGGGACATGTTCAGTCCCTCCCCGATGCACCTCCTGGTGCTTGGCCTGATCGTGCTGCTGGTCATGGGTCCCAAGCGCCTGCCCGAGATCGCGCGCAGCCTGGGCCGCGGGTTTCGCGAACTGAAGGGCTCCATCTCCGACGACGAGGCAAGCCCGGCGCCGGCGCTCCTGCCGACCGCCGACACGCCCCTGTCGCCCGCGTCGGTCGAGCTCTCCGAGGCGCGTCAGGCCGTCCCCGCCCCGACGCCCGAGATCGCCGAGGCCGAGCTCGTGACGGCCTCAGACGCCAGCGCCGCGGCCTGAGGGCCGGGGCGAGCCGATCCCATGAGCCTTCGAGCCCCCTCCCTCGGCCTGCGCCGGGTCGGCCCCGCCGAGCGCCTGCCGCTGGTCTCCCATCTCGACGAGCTGCGCCGGCGTGTGATCGTCAGCGCGCTGGCGCTGCTCGCCGCCTTCGGCGCCCTCTACGCCGTGCACGACCCGCTGATGCGCCTGATCCAGGCGCCGCTCCCGGACGGCCAGCGCCTGGTCACGCTCTCCCCCACCGAGCCCTTCATGACGGTGCTGAAGGTGGTCTTCTGGGCGGCCATCCTGGTCGCCCTTCCGATCTGGCTCTACCAGCTCTACGCGTTCGTGGTGCCGGCGGTCGCCCATCAGACTCGCCGTGTCTCGCTCGCGGTGGTGGGCGGCGTGGCGGCGCTCTTCGGAGCCGGGGTGGCCTTCGGCTACCTGGTCGTGCTGCCGGTCTCGCTGCGCTTCCTGCTGGGATTCGGACAGGGCCTCTTCACGGTGCAGCTGCGGGCGGACGAGTACTTCGCCTTCGCCACCACCATGCTCCTCGCGGCGGGCCTGCTCTTCGAGGTGCCGGCGGCGATGGTGGCGCTCTCGCGCCTCGGCGTCGCCGGCTCGGCCGCGTTCCGGCGCCATCGGCGTCTCGCGATCGTGGTGATCGCCGCGATCGCGGCGGTACTGCCGGGGGGCGATCCCCTCAGCATGATCATGCTCATGATCCCGCAGCTCGTGCTCTTCGAGGTGGGGATCCGGCTGACGGCCGTCCTGGAGCGCTCCTGGGCGCCGCTCCTGGCCCGGGACGCGACGCCCGAGCAGGCGCCGGCCTGCTGACATGGCCCGAGCCGGCGCGCTCATCCATCAGCCCAGATGCGCTAGGCTCGGTCGCTCGACACCGACGTCGACGTCGCGGCCGCTCAGGCCGGGGCGCCAGGCCGTGACGGTCAGCCGCCCCAGACCCCGGCGGCCTCCTCCGACGGAGGGCGCAGATGGGCGGGTCATGGCGGGAACAAGCTCCTCGTCCGGTGCTCCGTTGAGCGGCGCCGGGAAGGCCGTCTTCGCGGGCGGCGGCGACTTCCAGAGCGAGCTGCGCCGGCGGGCCGCCGAGGTCCTGACGCCGGCGCGGGTGCGCCGCGGGCGGCGCCTCGCCGGCCTCAAGGCGGTCCTGATCATGGGCTGGGCGCTCGGCTCCTACCTGGGCCTCCTGCTCTGGGCCCGCAGCGTCTGGACGGTCGTGCCGCTGGCGCTGTCCCTGGGGCTGGCGCTCGCGGGCATCGGATTCGCCATCGCCCACGACGCCAACCACGGCGCACTGCTCCGCGGGCGCCGGCGCAATCGCATCCTCGGCCTGACCATGGACCTCATCGGCGCCAGCTCCTATGTCTGGCGGACCAAGCACAACGGCGCCCACCATTCCTTCACGAACGTCGTGGGCGCCGACGACGACATCGACCAGATGCCCCTCCTGCGGCTGGCTCCGGACCAGGCGCGACGCCGCTTCCACCGCTGGCAGCACCTGTACGCGTGGCCGGTCTACGGCCTCTTCGCGCTGCAGCACCACGTGTTCGGCGACGTGGTGCAGGTCGCGACGGGGAGGATCGGCGCCAGCGCGCGGCTGCCGCGCCCGAGCGGCCTCGAGCTTGCCCTGTTCGTCGTCGGCAAGGCCGTGTTCTGGTCCTGGGCGCTCGTCATCCCATTGCTGGTGGCGCCCTGGTGGGCCGTCGTGGCGACGTTCCTGGCCTGCTCGTGGGTGCTCGGCTTCACCCTCGCGACGGTGTTCCAGCTCGCTCACTCGGTGGAGGAGGCGTCCTTCTCCAGCGTCGAGCGCCTGCGCGCGGGGCCTCCGCCTACCTGGGCCGTGCACCAGGTGGAGAGCACCGTGGACTTCGCCACCGGCAACCGGCTGCTCGGCTGGTACCTGGGCGGCCTCAACTTCCAGATCGAGCACCATCTGTTCCCCCGGGTCTGCCACGTGCATTACGCGCATCTGCTGGAGGCGGTCCGGGAGACCTGCATCCGCCACGACGTCCGTCACGTCGCGCAGCCGAGCCTCGGCGCGGCCCTGGCGTCGCACGCGCGCTGGCTGCGGCGGATGGGCCGACTCGAGACCGGCGTGGAAGCCGAGGCGAGGAGCGCGATGGCGGCGGGCTGACAGCGAGGCGTCCTGCTCAGCGAAACGGAGGACTCACGGTTCCATGGACGACGATCAGATTCGCGCAGTGGTCACACGACTCTCCCGACCCCATCCCTCGGGTGGCCAGGTCATCGAGCGGGCAGCCATCCTCGCGGCGGGCACCGACTACGACGCCGTCATGGCCTGGATCGTGGCCCATGCCGGCACACCGGAGACGGTGGTCGCTGTCGCGCCCAGACGCGGCCTGCACGCCTCGCGGCTCGAGGACGGCGGAGGGCTCTACGGCGCCGCGCCGCCGCGTTTCGTACTACCGCCCGGCACGCTCGCCTGACGCCGCCGGCCCGCCCGCCGACGCATACCGGCGGTCCCGGCGCGCCCCTGAAAACCGGCTTCCGCCACTACGCCACGTTCAGCTGAAGGCGACCTGGCCGCCGGCGTCGAGTCCACTTGCGAACACGCGCTCACTCGGCTCCGCCGCGACTGCCGCGGCCTCGGCCAGGGGCGGGCTCGCCATGGGGGCCGGACCCCGATCGAGACCCTCGTCGCGCCCGGACAGGCTCGCGCAGAGCTCGATCACGCGGCGTACGTGGCGCTGTGGGTGCAGCAGCGCGAGCTCGCGGCCCTGGGGGCGAAGCCGATGGCGCGCGCGCGCGATCAGCCCGGCGCTCGCCCCGTCCATGAACGTGAGCTGCGCGAGCTCGAGCACGATGCGCTCGTGGTCCCCGGCCATCGCCGCCTCGAGGGCGGCCGTGAATCGCGGACTGCCGGCAAGGTCCAGCTCGCCGAGAAGGACCAGCACGATCGCGGCCCCCTCCGCCTGGACCTCGATCGCAAAGATCTCTCCCTCGTAGTGGAGAGGAGATGCTTCCTGCCGTGAGGTGCCCATGCTGCGCCTCCTGATGGAGGCCGCCGGGGTCCGGGGCAGCTGATCCGTACGTGCAGGCGTCGCGGGGTGAGGACCACCCGACTCGCCGCCCGTGTCGACTGCCGACATTAGTGCAGTCGGGGCCTCTTGTCGACAAGGGCGTCTGGTCAGGTCCGGGCGAGGAGGGGACGCCGGTGATCGTCGCCGCGCCGCCACGGCTCCCGACGGATCGCCGCGCCGGACGACCGCGGTCGGGATCGGCGAGGGGCGCCCTTGCTCGACACGGCGTGGGAGCGGCGGGACGCTCTCGCCCACCGTCGACAAGCTGCCCAGGACCCCGGCGGCCTCCATCAGCGGAGGGCGTACGGTTGCCGGTCAGGGCGGAAAGCAAGCTCCTCTCGAGCGCGAGGACGTGTGTCGTCGCGATCGAGGAGCAGCTCCCCGATTCCCGGTCATCGAGCCCCCGCCTGGTCCGGCGGCGCGGTTCGCCGCGGGCCTCGAAAACTGGGAGAGCACATGATCGGAGCACTCGCCGGCTGTCCGCCGTCGAAATCCACGAGCGCGGCGACCGTCACGACGGCGGTGGCCGCAACGGCGGACCTCGGGCTCGCGAAGGCCGACGCGCCGGACCCGGTGCTCGTCGGCGGGACGCTCACCTACACCATCACCGCGACCAACCACGGCCCCTCGCCCGCGACCGGCGTGAGCGTCAACGACCCGCTGCCGGCGAACGTGACGCTGGTATCGGCCACGCCCAGCCAGGGCAGCTGCAGCGGCACCACCACCGTCACCTGCGCGCTCGGCGCCCTCGCCAACGGCGCCAGGGCGACGGTCACGATCACGGTGATCCCGACCGCGGCCGCCGGCGGCACGACGCTCACCAACTCCGGCGACGGTGACGGGCGCCCAGCCCGACGCCGTCAGCCCCGACAACAGCGCCACCGTCAGGACGGCGGTCAGCAACCCGGCCGTGCTGGCGGCGGCGGCGCCGCCGAGGCCCACGCCGCCGGCGGCGGCTCCGGCCGTGCCTCTCAGGCTCCGGTATGCGTCAGGCCGACGCTCGCCGGCCGCATCGTCGGACCGCGGGCCGTCGTCGCCGGCCAGCGGTTGACCATGCTGATCACCGTCCGCAGCGTCGGAGTCGGGCCCGCGCGGTCGGTGGTCGTGACCGAGCGCCTGCCGAGCGCGGCGCCGCTCCGGTCGGCGCCACGGTCACCGTGAACGCGGTGGCCGGCATCATCAGCCCGGCGGTGACCGGGTAGCCGACCTCCCAGGCCGGCCGGGCACCCGCCCGGCCGGCCTCGGGCCAGGATCTCGCCCCCCGCACCGAAGAGGCTCCCCGCGGCGGCGAGCCCACGGGGGCGACCCGCCACGGCCTCGACGCGACCCACGGTCGATGACGCCCGAGGCCGACGGGAGGGCTCGACGCCGGCTTCCTTCCGATGTCCTCGCCCGCGAGCGTCCGCACGCAGCCGGGAAACTCCGAGTGGCCGCCCATCTCGACGCTCGCGGACGACCCCTCAGGCAACACCTTGCTCGGTGCCCTGGGCGGGACGACTCCATCGTTCGGTGTCCCGCCAGGGCGCCTGACTCGCTTGGAGTTCGCGGACGGCCCCCGCCTCGCGACAGGGCGGGCGGACGCCGTCCTCTATCGCCGCATCCAGAGGCGCTACCCCCCACCCGCCGGACCCGTGCGGGGTCCGGGTGTCTGGCCGGATGGACGGCCAGCGTCCTCGCGCCGCGTCGCCGCGCGCAGGGGCAGTTTGGATGGGGGGCGGATGTCGTCCCGAGCGCCTGCTCCGGCAAACCACCATGCGCCGTGCGGCGCCTGCGTCACGACGACCGAGCCTGGCGGCCGGCGGGTGACGGCGGGAGAGTGGGAAGCCTGCGGACGACGGTGCATCCGGCTCACATCTCGATTTTCGACGCTGCA
>JAWVEW010000176.1:0-3035 GCA_033856495.1 Miltoncostaeaceae bacterium
TCCCGACACGGTGGCTGCCTCAGCCAGATGGATCGAGCACACCGGTGCGGCACGCCATCTCGCCCGGCCAGCGCCCGGGGCAGGGCGCTTGGAGGCTTCGGCGGAGACTCTCGCCAGACCTCGTGGAGAACTCGAGCCTCGATGGAATTCTCGTGCCCAGCGCCGCGGGTCGCCGCACGGGGTACCAGCGGCTAGCCCTCCAGCGCGCGCAGCACCCGCTTCGCGCGCTCCTCCACGACGGCGCCGCGCGCCGCGTCATCCGGGTCCCAGGCGTTCTCGCGGTTGTCCTGCACGCCGCGGACCTCCTGGGCGGCGGCGTCGGCGAGCACGAGGAGGTCCACCTCGCGAAGCGGCAGACTCCGCTCGGTCTCGACGTAGGCGAGCCTCCACGCGCACCCGTTGAGGCGGCGCAGCTGGTCCAGGAGCTCGGGCCTCGGATGGCCCTCGTGCAGCTCGATCCGCTGGACGGCTGCGACGATGGCGTTCCAGCACAGCGCCCGGGCATCGTCGAGGTCCTCACCGGCCAGGCGGACTGCCGCGTCGGTCCTCATGCCCTTCCTCCCGCCCGAGACGGTTCGGCGCCGGCCGGCCGAATCCGTCTCTCCGTCGTATCGGCAGGACCCCCCGGCAGCGCAAGAGGCCGGGCGGCGAGGAGCATCCGGAAGGGGCGGGCGGCCCCCGCCGACTGCCTTGCGCGCATCGTCGCGGCGGGCGCGATATGTTCCCGTCACCACAGAAAGGAGGTGGTCCGAATTGCATAGAACCAGTGGAGGTGGCGGTAGCTAGGGGCGCGTCTTCCCTGGCGCAACGGCAGCCGGAAGATACGCGCGAGCGTCTCTGGCCAAACCACTGCCGTCACCGCGGCCCGAGGCGGCGAGGATCACCTCGCCCCTCGGGCCTTTCTCGTTTTCGGACCGGCTTCCGCCGGCTCCCGCTCGGCTAGGCTCCCGCCATGCCCGGGGGCGCCTCCCACGCGGTGAGCCACCGGCGCATCGACGTGGGTGAGGTCTCGCTGAACGTGGGCGAGGCCGGCGAGGGCGAGCTGGTCGTCCTGCTGCACGGCTTTCCCGAGCTCGGCTACTCCTGGCGGCACCAGCTGCCGGCGCTCGCGGCGGCCGGCTTCCACGCCGTGGCCCCGGACCTGCGCGGTTACGGCGGCTCGGACCGGCCCGCCGAGGTCGCGGCCTACGCGCTTGCGAGGCTGCTGGAGGACGCCCTCGGCCTCGTGCGCGCCCTCGGCCACCAGCGGGCCCACTTCGTCGGCCACGACTGGGGCGGCAGCGTCGCCTGGGTGGCCGCCGCCCGCGCCCCGCAGGCGGTCCGCTCGCTGACCATCCTCAACTCGCCCCATCCGGTGGCCTCGGCCGAGGCCCGCCAGGATCCCGACCAGCGCCAGAAGAGCTGGTACATGCTGCTCTTCCAGTTCGAGGGCGTCGCCGAGGAGTGGTTCTCGGCCGACGACTTCGCCAACGCCCGCCAGTTCGTCTTCGACACCGCCGCGCCGGGCACGTTCAGTGAGGAGGACAAGTCCCACTTCCTGGAGTCGCTGTCCCAGGACGGAGCCCTCACGGCGGCGATGAACTACTACCGGGCCAACATCCCGCCGGCGACCTGGGTGCGCCCGCCTCCCGACCTGCCGCCGATCACGGTGCCGACGCTCATCATCTGGGGCGAGGGCGACGCCTACCTGAGCCCGCTCATCCTCGAGCGCTCGGCTGCGAAGGTGCAGGGGCCGCTGCAGGTGGAGCGCCTGCCGGGGGTGAGCCACTGGGTGCAGCAGGAGGCGCCGGACGCGGTCAACGAGCGGCTCGTTCGATTCCTCGAGGAGCAACGCGGTCGATGAGCCGGCACTGGAGCGTGGCGCTGCCGGCGGGCGCCGGGCCGCCATACCTCGTCTACGTGAACGGGGAGGAGCGCCGCGAGGGCGACGACTACGAGGTGGACGGCCGCTGGCTGCGATTCAGGGAGCCGCTGAGGCCGCCGAAGAAGCTCGGCCTGGGCGCGAAGACCCTGCTGGCCATCGGGATCGGGGTCTACGGCCGAAGCGGAGACAGCGTCGACGTCCGCTACCAGGCCGACGGCCGCCCCCAGTTCGCCACCGGCCTGCCGGTCCTCCCGCCGACTGAGGCCTGACCCTCTCGCGGGCGGGCGCCGCGGCGCCCGTCTGGCGGCCCTCGGTTCGCTCCTGGCCGGCCTCGCGATCGCGGCCGGCGCCGGTCATCCGGCCGCGGCCCCTGCGGCGGGCCCCCGCCCCCTGCCCCGGGCCAACCTGCGCGCGTTGGTGCTGCACGACCCCGCCGTCTCCGCGGTCAACCGCGCCCTCGTGCGGGGCGAGCGGCCGGGCTCCGGGATCGCCGCCGCCCTGGTCGGCGATCTCACCGGCGACGGGCGGGCGGACGTGGCGGTGCCCGTGATCGCCGGCGGCCAGTCCGGGGTGGTCGCCTACTTCGTCTACGCAATCCTGGACGGTCGTGTTCGAGACATCCTGGCCGTCAACGACACCGACCGCGCCCTGCTGGCGATCGAGGCCGGTCGCCTCGTGGAGGTGACCCCCGCCTATCGCCGCGAGGACGCCCGCTGCTGTCCATGGGCCCTCCGCACCACCGTCATGCGCTGGGACGGCCAGCAGATGGTGGTGCGGTCCAGTCGGAGGCAGCGAGTCCGGTCGGGCTAGCTGCTCTGACCGACCACACACCTGCGCGACGCCTGATCGCGCCGTCCGGGCCTCCCGAGACAGTTGGGGTGCTAACGCCGCATCCCTCGCCGCTACGACGCCGGCGGCTGGGAGAGCTTCGGGAGCGCGCCCGGTCCCCATCGCCAGCGGCGCCTCACGCCCGCGATGATCGACGCCGTGCTGGGACGGGCGCTCGAGCTCGCCGCCAAGCCCGCCGGCGGTCCCTGCGCGCACGCCGCGGGGCTCGCCCGCCGGCGCTCCGCCTTTTCTGCCGCCCGGGGGGCGCCGCGCCGGCGCCCCCGGGCCCGGCCCGCCGCCCGGCGCCAGCCAGCGGCCGTCGTTGAACCAGCGGCGCATCGTG
>JAWVEW010000177.1:0-6595 GCA_033856495.1 Miltoncostaeaceae bacterium
TGCTCGGCGAGGTCGCCCAGGAGGTCATCGACAAGCGGATCGGCGCCCGCAGCCTCGTCTCCTAGCGCGGGCGCCGCCTGCCGGCGCAACGGCGATGCTTCGGGTTCCGCTCCGAGCGAGCCCGTCGAGACGGCCTCAAAAGTGTCGTGGATCGCGACGGTCGCCCAACCGGCCCGAGCATCGAACGGAAACGCCGCCCCAGACCCCGGCGGCCTCCATCACGGGAGGCGCACGTGGGCCGGTCACAGGGGACGAGAGCTTCTCTCCCGGATGGGGGAGAGTGCTTCGGGATCGAGGTCCGAGTCGGCGCGGACGCGGTCGTGCTCGTCCTTCGGGGCGAGCTCGACCTCGCCGGCGCTCCGCGGCTTGCGGGCGCGCTCGCGGCGGCGATGGCGGCAGGGTACGAGCAGATCGCGCTCGAGCTCGGGCAGCTCGCGTTCATCGACGGCGCGAGCGTCGGCCTGATCGAGCGTACGCGCAGTCGGCTTCGCGCGCGGGGAGGCGAGCTCACGCTCCGCCACCCTCAGGCCCAGATACGCCGGGTGATCGACCTCTGCGCGAGGTTGTCCAGCCCCCGTGAGGACCTCGACCCCGGTCCGGCGCCGATCACGCGCCTGCCCCGGGCAGTTCCTGGCGCGCGCTCGGACGCGAGCTGGGCAAGGTGTGGATTGCGCCGAAGCGCGGCGCGGCCGCGGGAGAGCAACGCGTGCACGCTGCCCTCACGGCAGCCGAGCGCGGCGGCGATCTCTGCGTCGGAGAGGTAGTGCACGTAGCGAAATGCCAGCGCCAGCCGCTGTTTCGGGCGGAGCTCGGCCAGTGCCGCCGCAAGCAGGGCGCGCGCGATGAGCAGCGCCTCCCGGTCGGGACCGTCGGCTGTGATCGGCTCGTCCGGCTCGGCCAGGAGCGCCATCATAAGCCCGCTTCTTTTGATATTTGAGCTTTTGTCATCAAGTGAGTGTCGCATACCCCAGACCTCCGCCCCCGACCTAGCAGATAAGCACGGCCTATGTGGCGCATGAGCTTGAGCGCAAGCGCCATGAATGGTTCGAGAGGGACGGGGCAGCCGGGCGCGTACACTGGCCACTGTGTCTACGTTCGAGCCCGACCCGGCCGGCGCCGCAGCCCGCCAGGCGCTCAGGGCAAAGCTCGCCCGGGGCGAGCGAATGGCGTGTCCCTGGTGTGGCGGGCGGAGGGTGATCCAATCGTGGGGCGACGGCAGCGTCTACCTGAGCAACCCCGATCCGCAGGCCGAGGTGAAGTTCGTGGCCGCGAGCGAGTTGGACCGCCGAAGGGTCGCCGATCCGTTGGTCGGCTGGAGAATCCAACTTTACTGCGAGAATCCGGCTTGCCAGGTGCGGGAGTTCGAGATCCGGGCGCTCCGGTACTAATGGGGTGGATCGGCGTTCCGTACGCTGATCCAGGGAGCCGCCCGCAGGTGAGCACTCGTCGGGACAGGGCCCTAGAGAGAGGCTCGCCGAGCTTGTGGCCGCCCGTCGTCGAATCAGAGAGCTTGAGACAGAACTCGCGGTCGCACGGTGTGCTGCGGATCTGCTGCGGGAGGCGGTGCCCCCAAAAGGCGCTACGAGGCCATCGCCGTGATCGCGAGCGAGCTGATCTCGTGCTAGCTCGCCTGCCGGGGGCTTGAGGTATCCGAATCGGCGACCGCCGCCGGGCGACCCATCGGATAGCCTGGCCCGCCAATGGCCACCCAGTGATACGTCTCGTCAACGCCGCCGATGTTCTTCCGGGTCTGCAGGCGCTCGCCGGCAGTCGGGATGCTGGCTCGGGTGGGAACAGCGGTGCGGCACGGGGTGTCCGGGCCTCGGGGAGATCGCCGCCAGCCGGCTGGTGAACGGCGTGGAATACGCCCGCGTGTCCTCCGGCGACGAGCAGAAGCTGCGTGGCGGCGGCGGGGAGGCGGAGCGATTCCGCTGATCGTCGTGGCCGACGATGCGGACGAGCGCGGCACACCGCGTGCTGGGGCCGCAGGAAGGCGGTCCGCGTCGCAGCACAAGCCGGAGGCGATGCTGGAGCTGGTCCGGCGCCAAGAGCCCCATGCGGGCGCCTCGAGGCGATCGTCCTGGGAACGACAGACCGGAGTTGATGCGTTGGAAGCCCATGCAATTGCGACCGAGACGATCGAGCCGATCCCCGCGACGTCCCCCGCCGAGCAGGCGGTCGCCGACGTGCAGGCCATCGGCGCGCCGGCGGCGGACGCCCAGCGCGTCCGCGACTCGGTTCCGCTGTGGTTTCACACCTTCGCCCTTGCGCCCGGGATCTACACGCCTGGCATCGCACGCGACCACCGCTACCGCCTTCCGGTGCTCGGCGCTGATCGCTTTGCGGGGCGCAGCGTGCTCGACATCGGCGCGTTCGACGGCTTCTACAGCTTCCTGGCGGAGGTCCGCGGTGCGCGGCGCGTTGTCGCGGTGGACAATGAGCAGTACGTCGACTGGGTGCGTGCCCGCTTCGGCCTGACGCTGGCGGGCGGTGCCGGCTTCCGCGCGATCGCCGGGCTCATCGCATCGCGGGTCGAGTACCGCCGCATGGACGCGCTCGACGTGCGCGAGCTTGGCGAGCGCTTCGACGTTGTGTTGTGCTTCGGAATCTTGCACCGGGTGACCGACCCGATCGCGCTGCTGCAAGCGCTCGCCGACGTGCTGGCGCCGGGCGGCGAGATCATGCTCGAGACCTACGGCTCGCACCTCCTCGCCGGCGCCCCGGCGATCGAGGTTCACGAGCCTGGCGACGTGTACGCGCGCGACGCCTTCGTCTACTGGGGTTTTCCCGCGGAGGGCCTGCGGCGGTTGGGGCGCATCGTCGGCCTCGACGAGGTCGAGGTCGTCGACCAGCCGGAGATCGACGGCCACCCGCGGATCATCGCAGTGCTGCGAGCGGCGGGCTGACCGCGCCCTTGCGCTCGCGCCGCGCACGCCGCGGCAGGAGCGCCATTTATGGCTCCTCGGCCTTTCCCGGGCAAGGCCTCCGCGCCTGCCAGTCGGTGACCCACAATCCTCGCTCCACGCCCGGCCGGCGCCGAATGCTTGGGATCGCAGACCAGGGTCGCACGGCGCTCCCCAGCGCCACCTAACGGCGACTCCTGCGCGCTCGTTCCGCGGCGGGGAGACCACCAAGCGGCCGCCTCAGACCGAGCCGCCGGGCGCCGGCGCTGGGCGCCTGAGCCTGCCCCGGGCACGCATCAACGCCACCGGCACGAGCGCGAGCAGCGCGAAGGCGGCCGCCAGCAGGAACGGCGGCGGAAGGCACCCGTGATCCCGTCCGTGGCGAGGTCGTCGAGCGATCTCGCAGCGCCATGAGCTCGCGCCGGCGCGCCGCGCTCCCGGCCCGCGCCTCGGCGCGGGCCAACGGGCCGGACAGATCGGGCACCCGCCGCCACCTCGGCGACGAGGAGCGCAGGCAGGACCGGGAAGGGACTCTCGTCAGCTGACCGCCATCGCGTGGATCGCTTCCGGTCCGACGCCGAGGTCGAATCGGCCCATTCGCCGCAGCCAGCGCCCGTGCGAGGCCAGCGCCGCGCCGAGGCTCGGCTGCGCGACGTGACGAACGCCGTGGCGGATGCAGGTCTCCCGCACCGCCTCCAGCAGATGGGCGTGGTGCACGTGGCACACCCTCGGAAACAGGTGATGCTCGATCTGGAAATTGAGGCCTCCCAGGTACCAGCCGAGGAGACGGTTGCCGGTGGCGAAATCCACGGTGCTCTCGACCTGATGGACCGCCCAGGTGGGCGCCGGCCCCGCGCGCAGCCGCTCGACGCTCGAGAACGCCGCCTCCTCCACCGCGTGGGCGAGCTGGAACACGGTGGCGAGGGTGAAGCCGACCACCCACGAGCAGGTGAGGAACGTGGCCAGGACCGCCCACCAGGGCGCCACCAGCAGGGGGACGGCAAGCGCCCAGGCCCAAAACACCACCTTGCCCCCGACGAACAGGGCCAGCTCGAGGCCGCGTGGGCGCGCCAGCGGCGTGATCCCCCCGACCCTTCCCCGCGCCACCTCGACCACGTCACCGACGAGGTGGTGTCGGAGCGCGAAGAGGCCGTAGATCGGCCACGCGTACAGGTGCTGCCAGCGGTGAAAGCGACGTCGAGCCTGGTCCGGAGCCAGGCGCAGGAGGGGCAGCTGGTCGATGTCGGCGTCGGCGCCCACGACGTTGGTGAAGGAATGGTGCGCGCCGTTGTGCTTCGTGCGCCAGACGTAGGAGCTTGCGCCGATGAGATCGAAGCTCAGGCCGAGGATGCGATTGCGCCGTCGCCCGCGCAGGAGGGCGCCGTGGTTCGCGTCGTGGGCGATCGCAAAACCGATGCCGGCGAGCGCCAGCCCGAGCGAGAGGGCGAGCGGCGCAACCATCCAGACCTGGCGGGCGAACAGCAGCAGGCCGAGGTACGAGCCGAGCGCCCAGCTCATGATCACGACTGCCTTGAGGCTCGCACGGCGCCGGCCACGGCGCACCCGCGCGGGCGTCAGCAGCTCGGCGGCCCGCCGGCGCAGCTCGGTCTGAAAGTCTCCGCCACCGGCGAAGACGACCTTCCCAGCGCCGCTCATCGCACCGCGCTCGAGGAGGCCCCGTCGCCGGCGGCTCGCGCGGGAGATCCGCGAGCGTGAGGAGCGCGGCGGGCCGGCGCGTCGACCTCGGCGAACGCTCCGGAAAATCCCTCCGGCGCGACGCCTCCGGGGGGCCATCCGTCGGTCATGACTCGCACCTCTCGCCGCGCCGAAATCACCGCGAGCACGGCCGAAACGGGCAGCTCGCGCGTGGTGCGGCTCCAGAGTCCACGAAGGTCGCGCGGGCGCACGGTGAGCGCGGCCGGCCAGCGAGCGTCGGCGCCATAGCTGAGCGCGGCGAGCCGCCCGAGCGGCTCGGCGCGGAGGCTTCGGACCAGGTAGCCGTGGGCACAGGCCAAGAGCCGGCCGAGGTGCGTGTAGCGCGCCTCCGCGGCCCGCTCGTCGAGCTCGCTCGAGCACCCGCGCTTATCGCCGAGGCCAGAAACCGTCGCGCAGAACTCGATGACCCGGCCTACCTGGAGCTGAGGGTGGCGCAGCGTGAGCTGGCCTCCCTGGGCGCCCCAGCTGACGCCGCGTGCGCTCATTCAGGCCGACGCCCGTGCCGTCGACGCGAGCTGCGACGGCCCGACCACGATTCGCTCGTGGCCAGTGGCGCCGGTCCCCCAGCCCTCGGGCGAGGGGCCGCCCGGCCGAACCATTTACCGACGACCCCTCACGCACACCTCGTTCGGCGCCCTGCGCTCCGGAGTCCGTTCCGGGACCCTTGCGCGGGCACCTGATTGGTGGAGTTCGCGGACGGCCCCGCCATCCCCACCCGCAGGGCAGGAGCCGTCCGGTCTCGGCCTATCCAGAGGCGTCACCTCCCTGCGGTCGCCGCGCCCGTGCGGGCGCCGCTCGTCTGGCCGCGTAGTGGTCGCCCAGCTTCGGTGCGCCGCTTCACGGCGCGCGTTGGGACGGCGGGCGTGGCGGGATGTCGTCCGGACCGCCTGCCCCGGTAGGCCACGATGCGCCGTAAGGCGCCTCCGTCGCGCTCCCCGAGCCAGTCGCCTGGCGGGTAACGATGGGTGCGTGGCGGACCTGCTGGCGCCGGTGCATCCCGTTCACGTCTCGATCCCACGGTGCGAGCGTGCAAGCGGCGGGCTCGGCCCAGCGCTCACGCTCGTGTCTCCACAGTGGCCCTCCACTGGGCGGCGGTCAAGGACCCAGCGCATTCGCCCCCACCGAGCGCGCTCGCGATCTCGGCCTCAGCATCGGCGCCCATACGCGCGGCGGAGCACGGTCGGTTCCCGCCGCTCGCTGGGCCGCCGTGCCGCGCTACACCTCCCCACTCCGACCGCGCGGCTGGGCGATCGCGTGATCGTCAAGGCCGTCGAGCAGGGCATGGTCAGCCCGAGCGGGATCGTGCTGCCCGAGACGGCCACGGAGCCGCAGCGAGGGGCGGTGCTGGCGGTCGGGCGGAGGCGCTGGGGCGACGACGGCGAGCGGGTGCCGCTCGGGGTCGCCGTGGGCGACGAGGTCATCAACGCCAAGTACGGCGGAACCGAGCTCGAGGTCGAGGGCGAGGACGTGCTGATCCTCCTGGAGCACGACATCCTGGCGACGGTCACCCCGAGCGAGGCGCCGGCGGCCGCCGGGGCGACGGCCGAGCAGGCCGCCGGCGCGGAGCCCGCGACAAGGCGCCGAGCCCGGCGCGTGACCACCACGAAGTAGCCCGCATGCTGGCGACCTTCCCGTCGGGAGCGCGAGACGTCCTGAGCGGGTTCGACGATACGAAAGGGCCGGGGCCGCTATGCCGAAGGAACTGAAGTTCAGCGAGGACGCCCGGCGCGCGCTCGAGCGGGGGGTCAACATCCTCGCCGACGCGGTGAAGGTGACCCTCGGCCCCAAGGGCCGCTACGTGGTCCTGGACAAGAAGTACGGCGCCCCCACGATCACCAACGACGGCGTCACGATCGCGCGCGAGATCGATCTCGAGGACCCCTTCGAGAACCAGGGCGCGCAGCTGGTGCGCGAGGTGGCCACGGCCACCAACGACGTCGCCGGCGACGGCACCACCACGGCCACCCTGCTGGCCC
>JAWVEW010000178.1:0-10922 GCA_033856495.1 Miltoncostaeaceae bacterium
CCCACCCCCACCACCACCGCGCCCCGAGCCTCCGGCATGGCCGCCCCTTCCCCAGTGCTCCCGGCGCCGGCACCGCCGCCCGTCATGAACGATAGCCAGCCGGCCGGCGGCGGAGCGTCGAGACCGCGTGCGACTTCCGGAACAGTCCGTTCACGCTTCCGGCTCGTCCGACGCGACACGCGCGCGCCGGCGAGGCCTACCCTCGCTGGCGATGGGCCTCCTCGCCGCATTGTGCGCCTCCCGCCCCGGGCGGCTTCTCGACCTGGTGGCCCCGCAGACCTGCGCCGCATGCGGCCTCCCGGGCGAGATGGCCTGCGAGGACTGCCTGGACGCGCTGGTGACGCCGCCGGACCCGCTCTGCGCCACCTGCGGGCACCCGGCGCCGGTCCCGCTCGCGCGCTGTCCCAGCTGCCCGGCCGGGATCTCCCGGGCGCGCCAGGCCGTCCTCTACCTGGGGCCGGCGCCGGCGTTCGTGATGGCCCTCAAGGACGGCCGGCGGCGGCCGGTCGCGGACCTGCTGGCCGCGCGCATCGCCGCCGCGGTGCCCCCGCCGCCGCCCGATGCGGCGCTCGTCCCGGTGCCGTTGGGGCGCGCGCGGCTGGCGGAGCGCGGCTTCAACCAGAGCCTGCTGCTGGCCCGGGCGCTGGGGCGCCGCTGGGACCGTCCGGTGGCCGAGCTGCTGGGGCGGGTGCGCGAGGGGCCGCCCCAGCGGGGCTCGCGCGCGGCCGAGCGGGCGCGGCAGGCGGCCGGCGCGTTCGCCCCCCGGCCCGGCGCGCGGGCGCCGGGGACGGTGTGGCTCGTGGACGACGTGCTCACCACCGGCGCCACCCTCGCGGCGTGCGCCCGGGCGCTCCGGGGGGCGGGGGCCGGCGAGGTGGGCTCCGTGTGCTTCGCCCGGGTGCCGGCGGACAGCCGCGGCCGGTAGACTCGATACCATCGGAGGGAGCCGGATGGCCGGCACGGCCGCACCGACCCGAGGAGAGCGCGACGCAGCTCCAGGTGAAGGGCAAGAACGTCTCGGTCACCGACGAGCTGTTCGAGCACGCCGAGCGCAAGCTCTCGAAGCTCGCCCGCCATCTGCCGCCCTGGGACGAGGCCACCCGCGTGGAGCTGGAGCTCTCCGTGGAGCGCAACCCCAGCATCGAGCGCCGCCAGGTCGCCGAGGTCACCCTCTGGACCCGGGGCCCGGTCCTGCGCGTGCGCGAGAGCGCGTCCGACTTCCGGCAGGCCATCGACCTCGCCTCCCACAAGCTCGAGCGCCAGATGGTGCGGTTCCGCGAGCGCCGGCGCAGCCAGCGTCGCGCACCGGCGGGGGAGCAGGTGGAGGTGACGGCGGGCGCACCCGACGCGGATTCCGACGAGCCGGATGGCCCCCGCATCGTCAAGACCAAGCGCTTCGAGATGAAGCCCATGCCCCCCGAGGATGCGGTGCTCCAGCTGGAGATGCTGCAGCACAGCTTCTACGTCTTCGCGAACGCCGACACGGGCACGGTGAGCGTCGTCTACCGGCGCGGCGACGGCAATTACGGGCTCATCGAGCCCGAGCGCTGAGGCCGCCGGCGACCGGCGGTCGGGGGCGCCCGCAGGGCGCGGTTCCCCCGTTCGAGTGAGGGGTCGGGCCCCGGGCGGTTGCTACCATGAACCGTCCCACAACCTCCCGCGAGAGACCCCATGAGCACCGATCTCATCAACAAGGTACTGCGCTTCGGCGAGGGCCGGGGCATGAAGACCATGCAGGCCCGCGCGGCCGGAATCGTCGCCCTCGAGCCGAAGCTGCAGGCGCTGTCCGACGCCGAGCTGCGCGCGAAGACCGACGAGCTGAGGGCGCGCCTGTCGGACGGCGCCTCCCTCGACGAGCTGCTCGACGAGGCGTTCGCGGTCGTGCGGGAGGTCGGCGTGCGGACGCTCGGCCTGCGGCTCTTCGACGTCCAGCTGCTCGGCGCCATGGTGCTCCACGACGGCAAGATCGCCGAGATGAAGACCGGTGAGGGCAAGACCCTCGCCGCCGTGCCTGCCATCTACCTGAACGCGCTGACCGGCCGGGGCGTCCACGTCGTGACGGTGAACGACTACCTGGCCAGCCGCGACGCGGCCTGGATGGGTCCGATCTACGACGCCCTGGGTCTCTCGGTCGGCGTGATCGAGGCGATGATGCCGGAGGGCCTGCGGCGGACGGCCTACGCGGCCGACGTCACCTACGGCACCAACTCCGAGTTCGGCTTCGACTACCTGCGTGACAACATGGCGGTGCGCCTGGAGGACACGGTGCAGCGCGGCCACTACTTCTGCATCGTGGACGAGGTCGACTCCATCCTCATCGACGAGGCGCGCACGCCGCTCATCATCTCGGGCGTGCCCGAGGCGGCCGCCGACACCTACTACCGCTTCGCCCGCATCGTGCCCACGCTGCGCAAGGGCGACGACTTCGAGGTGGACGAGAAGCAGCGGACGGTGGCCCCCAGCGAGAGCGGTGTCGACAAGGTCGAGAAGGCGCTCGGAATCGAGAACCTCTACCTCGACGTCAACGGCGGCCTGGTGAACCACCTGATCCAGGCGCTGAAGGCGGAGGCGCTCTTCCGCAAGGACAAGGAGTACATCGTCCGCGAGGGCGAGGTCCTGATCGTCGACGAGTTCACCGGACGGGTGCTCGAGGGGCGGCGCTACTCCGAGGGCCTCCACCAGGCGATCGAGGCCAAGGAGGGCCTGCGCATCCGCGAGGAGAACCAGACCCTCGCCACGATCACGCTCCAGAACTACTTCCGGATGTACGAGAAGCTCGCCGGCATGACCGGCACCGCCTCAACCGAGGCGAACGAGTTCGCGAAGATCTACAAGGCCGACGTGGTGAGCGTCCCCACGCACCGGCCGATGATCCGGGTCGACGAGAACGACTACATCTTCAAGACCAAGAGCGCCAAGTTCAACACGGTCGTCGAGGACATCGTCGACGCGCACGAGCGCGGACAGCCCGTGCTGGTGGGCACGATCTCGGTGGAGATCTCCGAGATGCTCTCGGGGATGCTCAACCGGCGCGGGGTGCCGCACAGCGTGCTCAACGCCAAGCAGCACGACCGGGAGGCCGAGATCATCAAGGACGCCGGCCAGCGCGGCTCGGTCACGATCGCGACCAACATGGCCGGCCGGGGCGTGGACATCAAGCTCGGGGACGGCGTGGGGGAGCTCGGCGGCCTGTACGTGATCGGCACCGAGCGCCACGAGTCGCGGCGCATCGACAACCAGCTGCGCGGCCGCTCCGGGCGGCAGGGCGACCGCGGCCGCTCGCGGTTCTACCTCTCCGCCGAGGACGATCTCGTACGCATCTTCGCCGGCGACCGGATGTACAAGATCCTCGACCGGCTGGGGCCGGGCGACGACCTCCCGATCGAGGCGCGGATGCTCACCAAGACGGTGGAGGGCGCGCAGAAGAAGGTCGAGGAGCAGAACTTCAACATCCGCAAGCGGGTGCTCGAGTACGACGACGTGCTGAACAAGCAGCGCGAGGTGATCTACGCCGAGCGGCGCAAGGTGCTCGAGGGCGCGGACCTCTCCGAGGAGGCCCGCAACTGGATCGCCGAGGTGCTGGTCGCCCAGGTCGACGCCCACGACGAGGAGGGCACGACCCCCGCGGACTGGGACCTCGACTCGCTCTTCGCCAGCATCTCCGGCTTCTATCCCGTCTCCTTCGGGCCCGCCGACCTCGACGTCGACAACCTCACCCGCGAGGAGATCCTCGACCGCCTCGAGGACGACGCGATGGACGCCTACGACCGGCGCCAGGGCGAGCTGGGCGAGGAGCTCATGCGGCAGCTGGAGCGCTGGGTGCTGCTGCAGCTGGTCGACCAGCACTGGCGGGAGCACCTGTACGCGATGGACTACCTGCGCGAGGGCATCCACCTGCGCGCGCTGGGGCAGAAGGACCCGCTCTCGGAGTACCGGCTCGAGGGCCACTCCATGTTCGGCGAGATGATGCAGATCATCCAAGGCGAGTTCGTCCGGTACATGTTCCACCTCGAGGTGCAGGAGCAGGCGCCCGAGCCCGAGCCCCCCCCGGTGGCGGCCGTCAACTACAGCTATGCGGACGACCCCATCCAGGGCTTCAACGGCGACGACCCGGTGGTGCTGGAGGACGAGCCCGCGGGCGGCGCGATGGCGGTCCAGCAGCGGACCGTCCCGGAGCCCGAGCGGGTGGGCCGCAACGACCCCTGCCCCTGCGGGTCCGGGAAGAAGTACAAGCGCTGCCACGGGGCTTGATCCTGGAAACGGTGCGGCGCCGCGCGTCCTCCTCCCAGGCATGATGGGGATCGATGACGACTGAGAAGCGCGACATCACCACCGTGGAGGACGTCGTTCAGCGCGCGGGCCGGCTGCGGGAGCGGGCCGGCGTGCTGGGCGACTACCTTTGACCCCGCAGCGCTGGAGGCCAGGCTCGCCGAGCACGAGCGGGCCATGCAGGAGCCCGGCTTCTGGGACGACCCGGCGGCCGGGGCCCGCACGTCGGCGGCGCACGCGTCCGACCGCTCCCGCCTGGACGAGTACCGCCGCATCGTCGACGAGACGGACGAGCTGGCGGAGCTCGCCGCGCTCTCGCGCGAGGAGGAGCGGGTCGGGGAGGACGTCGGTGAGCTGACGGCGGAGCTCTCGGGCGGCCTCGACCGGCTCGAGGCGGAGCTCGAGCGGCTGGAGGAGCTGCGCCTCTTCTCGGGCGAGCACGACGCGGGCGACGCGGTGGTGAGCATCCACGCCGGCGAGGGCGGCACGGACGCCCAGGACTGGACCGAGATGCTCCTGCGCATGTACCTGCGCTGGGCCGAGCGGCGCGGTTTCAAGGCGGAGCTGAAGGAGGTCTCGGAGGGCACGGAGGCCGGGCTCAAGAGCGCCACCTTCACCCTCGCCGGCGACAACGCATACGGCCTGATGGCCACCGAGCGGGGCGTGCACCGGCTCGTGAGCATGTCGCCCTACGACGCCGCCCACCGCCGCCAGACCTCGTTCGCCGCCGTCGAGGTGGCGCCGCTGGTGAGCGACGAGGTCGAGGTCGACATCCAGGACGGCGACCTGAAGATCGACACCTACCGGGCGAGCGGCGCCGGCGGCCAGCACGTGAACAAGACCGACTCGGCGGTGCGCATCACCCACCTGCCGACGAAGATCGTCGTCCAGTGCCAGAACGAGCGCTCGCAGATGCAGAACCGGGCGACCGCGATGTCGCTCCTGCGGGCGCGCCTCGTGCAGCGCGAGTTGGAGCGGCGGGAGGCGGAGTCGGCGAAGGCGCGCGGCGAGAGCCAGACGATCGGCTTCGGCAGCCAGATCCGCTCCTACGTCATCCACCCCTACACGATGGTGAAGGACATGCGGACGGGGCACGAGGTCGGCGCGGCCCAGTCGGTGCTCGACGGCGAGATCGACGGCTTCATCCGCGCGGAGCTGGAGCGCCGCGCCCGCTCCGGCGCCTCCTGACGGGAGAGCGACGGGGTCCCGAAATCAGGGTCGTGCAACCCTGAAATGCCGTGAAATGCAGGCTACAGAGCCGCTGCCGGTTTGACATTGCGGGAAGGGCCGGGATAGCCTCAAGTCGCTCCAGGACGGAGTCCGCGCTGCGAAGCCCCCTTTGCGGCGATCAATTCCGGGTTCGACCTCACACGTCGGCGTGCCTCCGGAAATCATGATGAGCACAGCCCAAACGCCATCTACGCCCGCGCCCGCGTCACCGGCGGAGCACGAGCAGACATCGCAGAAACGCTTCGAGCGGCGGTCCTTCCTGCGCTCGGGCGCCGGCCCGATGGTCGTGTTCGAGAACGTCTCGAAGCGTTATCCGGGCGACATCGTCGGGCTCGATGACGTGTCGATCAGCATCGACGCCGGCGAGTTCGTGTTCCTCGTGGGCCCGTCCGGCTCGGGGAAGTCCACGGCCGTCCGGCTGATGCTGAAGGAGTTCGACGCCAGCGAGGGCAGGATCCAGATCGGCGGACGCGACCTCTCGAACCTGCGCCGCAGCAAGGTGCCCTACCTGCGGCGCTCGATCGGATGCGTCTTCCAGGACTTCAAGCTGCTGACCGACCGGACCGTCTACGAGAACGTTGCCTACGGGCTGCAGGTGATCGGCGAGTCCGGCGAGAGCATCCGGCGCAAGACGCCGGAGGCGCTGCGCCTGGTAGGCCTCTCCGACAAGGCCGACCGCTTCCCGCACGAGCTGTCGGGCGGCGAGCAGCAGCGGGTCTCGATCGCGCGCGCCTTCATGAACCATCCGCGCCTCCTGATCGCCGACGAGCCGACCGGCAACCTCGACCCCGAGACGTCGATCGGCATCATCCAGCTCCTGTACCGGATCAACCGCACGGGGACGACCGTGGTCATGGCCACGCACGACCGCGACCTGGTGAACCGGATGCAGATGCGCGTGATCGCGCTCGACGAGGGCCGCGTCGTTCGCGATCAGCGTCAGGCGCGGTACGCGCTGGCCGACTAGGGCACGGTGCGGAGGCTCCGCTTCTTCTTCGTCGAGGCGCTCCGGTCCATCCGGAGCAACGTCGGACTCTCGGTGGCGGCGACGGTCACCGTCCTCATCACGGTCTTCGTGCTGGGGGCGTTCATCCCCTCGTTCCTCTACGTCCAGTCCCAGGTGGACGCGCAGAAGGCGAAGGTCGACGTGACCGCATACCTCCACGACCCCATCGCGGCCGCCGAGGTCAACCGGTTCCAGCGGAAGCTCGCCGCCGACCCGGACATCAAGAGCTTCAACTTCGTCTCCAAGGACGACGCCCAGCGCATCCTCAAGGAGCGGCTCAACGACCCGCACCTGATGGACCAGCTGCCGAGCAACCCGCTGCCGCCCTCGTTCGTCATCACCCCGAAGAACCCGAACAACTCCCGGGAGATCATCGCGCGGCTCCAGAGCGACCCGGCGGTCGACGGGCCGATCGCCTTCGACCGCCAGACCACCGACAAGCTGCTGTCGGTGGCGCGCTTCATCCAGTGGTCCGGGCTGGTGCTGATCGTCATCCTGCTGACGGCGTCGCTGCTGCTGATCGGCAACACGATCCGGCTCTCGATCTTCGCCCGCCGGCGCGAGGTCGAGGTGATGAAGCTCGTCGGCGCGACGAACTGGTTCATCCGCTGGCCGTTCGTGATCGAGGGGGTCTTCTGCGGCGTCATCGGCGGGCTCGCGTCGGTGCTGCTGCTCTGGGGCGTGAAGATCTCGGTGGTCGACAACTGGCTCAACACGAGCGACCAGGGGCTGACCCGGGACACCGCCGCCACGATCGGCTTCACGAGCCTGGCGCTGATCCTGGTGGGCGCGGGCGCGGTGGTGGGCGCCCTCGGCAGCGGGCTGACGCTGCGCCGCTTCCTGCGCGTCTGACGCGCTGAGCCGCCGGCGCCGTCACGGCGTCGAGCGGCGGTCGCGCTCTATCATCGGGAGCCGTCCTCGCGGCCCCTGGAGCCCCGACCTCGCGTGAGCCTGCACGTCGGCACCTCAGGATGGGCCTACACGGAGTGGCGGCCGGCCTTCTATCCGGCGGGGATGCCCGAGTCGCGCTTCCTCGACCACTACGCGCGCGTCCTGACCGCCTGCGAGATCAACGCCACCTTCTACCGACTCCCCACCCCCTCGACGGTCGAGCGCTGGCGCGCGGCGGTGCCGGAGTCGTTCCGCTTCGCGGCGAAGGCCCACCGGCGCCTGACGCACGGTCGGACGCTGGCCCCGGACGGCGAGGGCAGCGCCGAGTTCCTCCAGCGCTTCCTGGAGGCGGTGGCGCCGCTCGGGAGCTCCCTCGGGGCGCTGCTCGTCCAGCTGCCTCCCACGCGCCAGCGCGACGACGGCGCGCTGGAGCGGCTGCTGGCGGCGCTCCCGGCCGACGGCCCGCCGGCGGCCTTCGAGTTCAGACACGAGTCGTGGGACGACCCGGCCGTGCGCGATCTCATCGCCGGGGCGGGCGGCACCGTCTGCCTGGGGCACACCGGAGGACCCGCGCCGGCGGAGCTGCCGCCTGGGCCGATCGCCTACGTGCGGCTGCGCGCCGAGCGCTACGAGCCGGCCGAGCGCGACGCCTGGCGCGAGCTCCTGACGCGTGAGGCCGCCGGCCGCCCCGTCCTCGCCTTCGCCAAGCACGAGGGCGTCCCGGCCGGGGACCCGCACGCAGGGGTCGGGCTCGCCGAGTGGCTGGTGGGCGCGGGGTGAGCGAGGGGGCGCGGGAGCGGCGGGCGGGCGGCGAGCCGAAGCCGCCGCGGCTCCACCGATCCGAGCGGGTGCTGCTGGCGGCGCTCCTGGCGCTGGCCGTCTTCCTCGCGGGCATCGCGGTCGGCGGGCATCCGGGCGCCACGGGGCTCGACCGCCTCCCCGAGCCGGCCCGGCGGCTGCTGCTGGGCTCCCCGAGCGCGTCGCTCGCCGACCAGGTGCTCGCCGTCCTCCAGCGCCGCTACTACGAGCCGATCGACGCGGCGGCGCTCGAGCGGCGCTCGGTCGACGCCATGCTCGCGTCGCTCCGCGATCCCTACACGACCTACCTGGACCCGGACCGGCTGCGACGCGAGCGGCAGCGGATCGAGGGCGTGTACGTGGGCGTGGGCGTGGCCCTCGCCACGCGCGGGGAGGCGGTGCTCGTGCAGCGCGTCTATCCCCGAAGTCCCGCCGCCCGCGCCGGCATCCGCACGGGGGACCGCCTCCGCGCGGTCGACGGCCGGCCCATCCGGGCGGACGCCGTGGGGACGGCGGCCGCGCGGATCTCCGGCCCCCTCGGCTCGACCGTGCGCCTCCAGGTCGGCCGCGCCGGGACGGCGACGCGCTCGCTGACGCTGCGGCGCGAGCGCGTACGGGTGCCGGTCGTGCAGGCCCGCCTCGCACGGCGCGGCGGGCAGGCGATCGGGGTCGTGGACCTGCTGGCCTTCACGTCCGACTCGGCGCGCTCGGTCCGCCGGGCCGTGGCCGCGCTGCGCGACAGGGGCGCGCGGGCGCTCGTGATCGACCTGCGCGGCGACCCCGGCGGCCTGCTCGACCAGGCGATCGCGATCGCCGGCGTCTTCCTGCCCTCCGGCTCCGTGGTGGTCACGACGCAGGGGGAGCACGAGCCGCGACGGACGCTGCGGACCAAGGGCGAGCCGACCGCGGGCGATCTTCCGCTGGCCGTGCTCGTCGACCGGGCGTCGGCGAGCGCGAGCGAGGTGCTGGCGGCCGCCTTGAGGGACGCGGGACGGGCGACGGTCGTCGGCTCCCGGACCTTCGGCAAGGCGCTCGTGCAGGACGTCGAGCCGCTTCCGGGCGGCGGCGCGCTCAAGCTCACGATCGCCCGCTACAGGACGCCGGCCGGGCTGGACATCCAGGGTGTCGGCCTGAAGCCGTCGGTGCGGGCGGCCGACGACCCGCGCACCCCTCCCGACGAGGCGCTGGAGCGGGCGCTCCGCACCGCCGCAGCGGCCGTGAGGGGCTGAGGTGGCCGGGCGCGGAGGGCGGCAGGGGCGGCTGATCGTGGCCGAGATGGTCGGCCTCGGCCGGGGAGCCGCGGCCCGGCCGGCCTTCGAGCCCGGCCCGCTCACCCCGCTGTCGCGGCCGGCACGGGGCGCCGCGCGGATCGGCGACCTGGTCAGCGTCCGCCTGCGCGGGGCCGGCGCCCAGGTGGTCGCGGTGCACGGGCCGGCCAGCTCGGCGCGGGCGGCGCTCAGCGCCCTCCTGGCCAGCGAGGGCCTGGGGCGGCCGTTCCCCAGGCCGGCGCTGGAGGAGGCCGAGGAGGCGGCCGCGGCCGCGCTGACGGACGACCGGGGGCGGCGGGACCTCACGGACAGCCGCGTGATCACGATCGACCCGGAGGGCGCCAAGGACCACGACGACGCCATCGCGGTGGCGCGCGAGGGCGATGCCGTTCGGCTCTGGGTGCACATCGCCGACGTCGCGCACTTCGTCCCGGCGGGGGGCGCCGTCGACCGGGAGGCGGCGCGGCGGGGCACCTCGGTCTACCTGCCGGGGACGGTCGACCCGATGCTGCCGCCCCGGCTCTCCACCGACCTGTGCAGCCTGCGCCCCGGCGTGCCGCGCAAGGCGGTGACGGTCGAGATGCTGATCGAGCCCGACGGCGAGATCAGCGCGAGCCGCTTCTATCGGTCCACCATCCGGTCCGAGCGGCGATTGACCTACCCCGAGGTGGATCGGCTCTTCGAGGGCCGGGGCGGGCTCGGCGACGCCGCCCTCGAGGCCGACCTCGCCGTGGGGCGCGAGCTCGCCGAGCGGCTGCGGCGGCGGCGGCGCCAGCGGGGCGCGCTCGAGATCGCCTCGACCGAGCCGAGCTTCCGGTTCGCGGGCGACCGGGTCGTCGCCGTGGAGCTGGAGCGCCAGACCGAGGCGCACGGCCTGGTGGAGGAGTGCATGGTGGCCGCCAACGAGGCCGTGGCGCGCTACCTGATCGCCCGCAGCGCGCCGACCGTCTTCCGCTATCACGCTCACCCGGACGAGGTGCGGGTCGAGCGGCTGCTCGACCAGCTGGAGGCGCTGGACATACCCGCGCCGCCGGTGCCGGAGGGGCCGCTGACCCCGGTCCAGGTGGCGGGCCTCGCGCGGGCGGCCGGCGAGGCCGTGGCCCGCCACGTGGAGCGCACCGGGCGTGGCGAGCGATCGCTGCCGTCGCTGGTGCTGCGGGCGCTGCGGCAGGCGTACTACGCGCCGGACCGGGTCGGCCACTCGGGGCTCGCGAGCTCCGCCTACCTCCATTTCACCTCGCCCATCCGCCGCTATCCGGACGTCCTCGCCCACCGCGCGCTGCTCGATGCGCTGGGCCTGGGCGACCCCGGGCCGGACCCGGCCTGGCTGGCCGATGCCGCCGAGGAGAGCTCGCTCGCGGAGCGCGAGGCCGCCGACCTCGAACGGCGCGGCGACCGGATGTGCCTCGCCTACCTGGTCGAGGAGGAGCTGGCCGAGGGCGGATGGGACCAGGTGTTCG
>JAWVEW010000179.1:0-8085 GCA_033856495.1 Miltoncostaeaceae bacterium
CTGGCCTCCGAGACGCTCAGCGCGCTCGTCGCCCGGGCCGGCGCGTTCAGCCCCGGCCGCGAGCCCAGCCTGCTGGTGGTCGGTGGGGGGAGCTCGCGCGACGAGCTGGCGAGCCTGATCGGGGACGGCGTGGCGATCGCCCTCGCCTCCTCGGCGGCGGAGGCGCTCGACGCCCTGGCGCAGGCGCCGGCGGACTGCCTGGTGCTCGACATGCGGCTGCCCCAGCTCGAGGCCTTCGAGGTCCTCGAGTCGCTTCGCGCCGCCGGCCGGGACGACGTCCCGGTCGTCGTCCGGGCCGACGAGGGCCTGACGCTGGCCGAGCAGGCCGCGGTGCGCGGCTACGCGGATGCGCTGGTCATCCGGGAGGGGAGCTCGGCGGCCCGGCTCGTCCGGGAGGTCGCGCTGTGCCTGCACCGACCGTGGAGCGAGCTGCCGGACGAGTCGCGGCGGCTGCTGGCCGAGTCGAACGGGGCCGGGCCGGACCTCAGCGGGCGCCGGGTGCTGATCGTCGACGACGACGAGCGCAACGTGTTCGCATTGCAGAGCGCGCTGGCGCTGCGGGGCATGGACGTCGCGGTGGCCGGGGACGGGGCGGCCGCCCTCGCGCGTCTGGAGCGCGACCCGGACGTCGACCTCGTCCTGATGGACGTGATGATGCCCGAGCTCGACGGCTACGAGACCACCCGCGCGATCCGCCGCCAGGCCCGCTTCGCCGAGCTGCCGGTGATCGCCCTCACGGCCAAGGCGATGAAGGGCGACCGCGAGAAGAGCCTGGAGGCCGGCGCCAGCGACTACATCGCCAAGCCGGTCGAGATCGCCGAGCTGCTGGCGCTGATGCGGATGTGGATCGGAGGATGAGCGGGGACGGCGGGCCGGAGGTTCCCGGCCGGCTGCGGACCCTCCTCGAGCAGCCGCCCCCGGCGTCGTTCGAGCGGGCGGCCAGGCTCGCCGCCTACCTCGTGCGCGCCCCGGTGGCCATCGTCTGCCTGGTGGACGACGAGCAGCGCGTCATCAAGGCCTGCGTCGCCCCGGACCCGCGCTGGAGCGATCTGATGGAGCGGCCGCTGCCCCGCTCCCTCTGCGGCCTGGCGGTGGACAGCGGCGCGCCGATCGCGATCGACGACGCCGCCGCCCATCCCATGAGCCGCGAGGATGCCGGGCTGGGAGAGCTTGGCGTCGGCGCGTACCTCGGGGCTCCGCTCCTCCTGCCGGACGGGACGGCGGTCGGCACCGTGGCCGTCATCGACAGCCGGCCGAGGCCCTGGACCCCGGCGAGCATGGCGGCGCTGCGCGAGGTCGCCGCCTCGCTGGCAGGCGACCTGGAGGCCCTGGTGGGGGGGTCGTCGGCGCCGCGCCCGGCGGCGGCCGCGGGATCGCGCCGCCGCCGCCGCCGAGTAAACCGTCCCGGCGGTCTCGACGCGCTGCTCGCCGGCGCACCGGTCCCGCTCGCGGTGTGGGACGAGCGCCTGCAGTTGGTGGCGCTGAACGCCGCGTTCGCGGCGCTCTCCGGGCGTACCGTCGAGGATCACCTCGGCCGCCGCGCCGGCGACCTGTTGCCCGGGCTGGGCGAGCGATTGGACGACGCCGTCGCCGACATGCTCCTGTCCGGCGACCAGCGGCGCCGGCTCGAGGCGAGCGCGAGCGACGGGGACGCCCCGGGAGGTGCGGCACGCCACTGGCTCATCGATCTCTTCAGGGCCGACCGGCACGGGTCCCTCGGCGGCGCCGTGGGCGCGGCCATCACCGAGATCACCCAGTACCGCGAGGCCGAGGGGCGCCTCGCCTTCCTCGCCGAGGTGAGCGAGCTGATGGAGCGCAGGCTCGGCGCGGAGGAGCGGCTGTCGTTGCTCGCCCGCCTCGTGGTGCCGGGGCTCGCCGACTTCTGCACGGTCGAGCTCGCGGAGGCCGACGGCGGGTCGCGCCTCGTGGCGGTGGCGCACGAGGACGCCGCGAAGGAGCCGCTCGTCGTCGGGCTGCGGACCGGCGCCTCGGGTTACCCGGTAGGGGCCGTGGTGGCCCGGGTGATGAGGACCGGGGAGCCGGAGCTCACGGCCGACCTTGGCCCGGGGGTGGCGGAGGGCCTGGCCCGGGGCGGCATCGAGGCGCAGATCCTGCGCATGCTGCGGCCGGCGTCCGCGATGACCGTGCCGCTGCGCTCCCGCGGCCGCGTGCTGGGCGCGATGCGCCTGGTCCGCGCCGACCCCGAGCGCCGCTACGGCCCGTCCGACCTGGCCCTTGCGGAGGAGCTGGCGCGTCGTGCAGCGGTCTCGGTGGACAACGCCCACCTCTACGAGATGGGGCAGGCCGCCCGCCGGGCCGCCGAGCATGCCGCCGGCAGCGTCATGCGCCTCCAGCGGGTCACCGCCGCGTTGGCGCGCGCGCTCACGCCGGAGCAGGTGGGCGATGCGGTGGTGCGGGAGGGCATCGACGCGCTGGGCGCGTCCGCCGGGGCGCTGGCGGTGCGGGACGCCGACGGCAGCCGCGTCCTGCGCGCCGTCGGCTACGACGCCGGCCTGGCGGCCGGCCGGTCGCTGCAGGCCGACGCCGGCGCGCCCCTGGCGGTCGCGGCACGGGACGGCGAGGCGGTCTGGCCCGATCCCGAGGACCCGACGGGAGCGGCTGCCGACTGCGCCGTGCCGCTGCTGGCGGCGGCCGGAACCATCGGCGCGATCGGCTTCCGCTTCTCCGGGGCGGCGCTCCTCGACGAGGGCCGGCGGGAGATGATCGGCACGCTCGGCCTCCAGTGCGCGCAGGCGCTCGAGCGCGCCGCCCTCTACACGTCGACGCGCCGCATCGCCGAGACCCTCCAGCGCAGCCTGCTGCCCGGCGCGCTCCCCCAGATCCCGGGCAACGACCTGGCCGTCCGCTACCTGGCGGCCGGCGAGGGGCTCGAGGCCGGCGGCGACTGGTACGAGGCGATCGCCCTGCCGCAGGGCCGGATCGGCCTCGGCATCGGGGACGTCGTCGGCCGCGGCGTGCGCGCGGCGGCGATCATGGGTCAGCTGCGCAGCGCCCTGCGCGCCTTCGCGATCGACGGCGACCCGCCCGCCACGGTGCTCGCCCGCCTGGCGCGCTACGCCGAGCGCCTCGACGAGGCTTCCCTCGCCACCGCCGCCTACGCGGTCTTCGATCCCGCGTCGGGCGAGCTGCGCTACGGCTGCGCCGGCCACCCGCCGCCGCTGGTCGTCGAGGCGGACGGGCGCTCGCACTACCTGGAGGAGGGCCGCTCCGCGCCGCTCGCCGCCTGGCCGGGCGTCGTCTACCGCGACGCCGTCGCGCGCCTCCAGCCCGGAGCGACGCTGCTCCTCTACACGGACGGGCTGGTGGAGCGCCGGCGCGAGTCGCTCGACGTCGGCTTCGCCCGGCTCGCCGAGGCGGTGGCCGGTGCCGCCGGCCGCGGTCCCGAGGAGGTCTGCGACCACGTGGTCGCGTCGCTCGTGGGAGCCGCGCCGTCCGGCGACGACGTCGCCCTGCTGGTGCTGCGCCGGGTGCCGTGGCCGGCCGAGGCGCTCGAGCTCGGGGCGCCGGCGCGGCCGGGGGAGCTCTCTGCGCTGCGCGCCGCGGTGCGGGGCTGGCTGTCGGCGGCCGGCGCGGACGCCGAGGAGACCGGCGACGTCACCCTCGCGTGCGGCGAGGCGCTCGCCAACGCGGCGGAGCACGCCTACCGCGACGCGGGCCCCGGGCGCCTGGAGCTGCGCCTCGGGACGGACGGGGTGGATGGGATCGTCCTCTCGGTCCGCGACTACGGCGCCTGGCGCCAGTCGGCGCCGGTACCGGACCGCGGGCGGGGGCTGCAGCTGATGCGCATGTTGATGGACTCGGTGGAGGTCGACCGGACCAGCGACGGGACGGAGGTGGTGATGCGGCGGAAGATCAGGGGACTGGCGTCGTGAAGCCGATCGGCCACCTCGAGGTGGAGGAGCGCGAGGGCGTGGCCCTGGTCCGCCTCTTCGGGGAGGTCGACCTCTCCAACTCGGAGCTGATCCTGGAGCGGCTCGCCGCGGCCGGGATGGGCGCCCGGCGCGGGCTCGTGCTGGACCTCTCCCAGACCGAGTACCTCGACAGCTCCTGGATCTGGCTGGTCACCAGGCTGGCGCGCACGCTGGTGACGGGCGGACGCGGCTTCCTGCTGGTCGTGCCGCCCCAGGCTCCGACCCGGCGCATGCTGGACCTGGTCGACATCGGGCACGTGGTGGGCATGGCGCCGAGCGTCAACGCCGCGGTGGCGGCGCTGACGCCGTAGCGCCCCGGACGAGCTCTCAGCCGACTGCGGGGCCCGTCTGGATCTCGCCGAGGAAGTCCTGGGAGATGATCTGCTGGTCCACCGCCGCCTGGCCGATGTAGCACTGCCACTCGAGCCCGTCCGAGCGCAGGCTGCGACAGCCGCCGTTCACGTGCTGGGTCGCGTCGACGGTCTCGTAGACGGTGCCCATGTAGTCGTCGATCCCGCCGTCCGGCGCCCGGCTCAGCACGCAGTGGTACTCGACCCCAACGCGCACGACCGTGCAGGTCGGGTCGGTGCCGACCAGCATCGCCGCGCCGGCGGGCATGCTCTGCGCCACCGACTCCTCGCTGATCAGCTGGGTGGCGATGCCGGCGGCCGTCGAGACGCCCACCGCCAGGGCGGCGGCGAGCAGGAGCAGCTTCCGCGTCGTGCGCCGGCGGCCGGGGGGCGCGGCGAGCGGCCGCGGCTGGCGGAGGTCGTTCGCGGCCGCGCGCTCCAGCGCGTCGCCGAGGCGGACGAGGTCCGGGGGAAGCGCGCTCATCGGGTCTCCTCCAGTGCGCTGGTCATCCGGTTTCGGAGCGTGCTGAGCCCGCGCGAGACGCGTACCCGGGCGCCCAGCGGGCTGGTGCCCAGCTCGTCCGCCACCTCGTCGTAGCTCAGGTCGTCGAGGACGCGCAGCCGGATCGCGCGGCGCTGGCCCTCGGGCAGCTCCGCGAGGGCCTCGTCGAGGCCGTCGAGCCATGCCTCGCCCGGCTCCACCTGAGCGGGGGGGCGGTCGAGCGCCTCCAGCAGGCCGAGCCGCTCGCAGGCGCTCCGCTCCAGCCGGTGCCGGCGGACCGAGGCGAGCAGCACGTGCCGGGCGATCGCGAAGAGCCACGGCGCCGCCGATCCGTCCGCCTCGTCGCGGAAGCGCTCGCGTGAGAGCCAGGCCTGGGCGAAGGTCTCGGCCGTCAGGTCGAGGGCCGCGTCGGCGTCGCCGCTGCGGCGCAGGTGGTAGCGGTGGACGCGTTCCGCGTAGCGGTCGTAGAGCTGACGGAACGCGGCCTCGCTCGTGCGCGCCGCGAGGATCAGCTGGGCATCGGTCCTCATGGGTCGTGGGGCCTGTTCGGCATCGCCGCCTCCATCGTGGGGGACGCCTGGAGATGTCGCGAGCCGCGCGGTTCGTTTCGCGCCCGGTCGGGATCGCGGTCGAGTCGGCGGCCGGCAGGGCGCGCGGCGCTGCCGGCGAACGGGGAGCGGCATGGATCGCTACCGCAGGGCGCTGCAGGGAGCGGTGGCGGCGAGCGCCGCGCCCTACGGCTACACGCTCACGATCTGGACCTCGGGCGCGGTGCTGGCGCACCGGCGCGGCATCCCGTCCGCCGCGGGGGCGCTGCTCTTCATGGTGGGAGCGGTGCTGGGGTTCGCGGTCGTCGGTCTCGCCGCCTATGGCGGCATCGGTCCGATGCGGCCCGCCGACCCGGCGCCGTTCTCGCTCTGGCAGGCGCTGCACTTCGTGCCCGTGGGGGCTGCCATCGCAGCGGCCGCGCTCGTCGGGCGAATCGTCGACAGCGCGGCCGCCTGGCTGCTCGGCGGCCTGCTCGGGACGACGCTCTACCTCTGCGGCGTGGGCCTGCAGCTGGTGCTGGGTCGCCGGCGGCGGCTGCCGGAGCAGGGCGGCGCCGTCGACGACGGCGCCTGAGCCCCTACGGGGCCGTCACCGCCCAGGTCCCGGTGCTCACGAAGTAGCCGACGTCGCTCGAGACGGCCTGGACGGTTGCGCCGTAGCGGCTCGCCTCGCCCAGCAGGTTGGTCGCCGGGTCGACCAGCGCCTGGCCCGTGGCGTTCACGTCCACCGACTCGTACACGCAGAGGTTGCCCGGCGCCGCGGCCGGCGCGGTCGCGCTGCCCGGGCACTGCGTCGGCGCGACGCCGCCGGCCGGGACCAGATGGGCGGCCGGGCCGAAGGTCAGCGGCATGGCGAACGTGATGGTGTCGGCGGCCAGGGTTCCGGCCGGCGCCGTCGTCTGGCCGCCGGCGGCCCGGTAGACCCCGCGCAGGGTCTGCCCGGAGGGCAGCGTCCCGGCGAGCGCGCCCGGGTCGCCGGCCGGCCCGCGCGGGCCCTGCGGGCCCGGGGGGCCCGGTGCGCCCGCCGCACCGGCCGGGCCTGCGTCTCCCTGGGGGCCGCGGACTCCCGGCGGACCGGTCGGCCCGGGCTCGCCGCGCCCGCCCGGATCCCCGCGAGGGCCCTGCGTGCCGTGATTGAGCTCGCCGGCGCGGAAGTCGCGGGCCAGCAGCGAGCCGTCGCGCACCTTCGCGGAGGTGACGGCGGCGTTCCGCAGCTGCCTGGTCCCGACGCTGCCGGCCGGCAGCGACACCGCCACGGCGGTGCCGCCCAGGGCGAGGAAGATCGCCGCCGCGGCCAGGTGGTGCTGTCGCGCATAGGCCAGCAGCCGCCCCATGGGACCCTCCGGGATCTGCGGGATCCCGGAGTTTCTTCGGCGTCGGGGAGCGGCTCCCTGCGCTCGGCCGCAGGACGTTTCGGAGCGACCGGCGGCCGGCGCCGGCTCAGCGTTCCGCGGGCACGCCCTCCTCGACAGGGCTCAGGTCCAGCTCGGTGACGATGTCGATGGCGGCGGCCACGGACCGCGCGTTGGGGCAGTGCGCGGCGTGGTGGGCGTGCGCGCGCTCGGCCGCGGCCCGCTTCCCCTCCGGGGCGCGCAGGTGGTAGACGACCCGGATCTGGCGCAACCGCAGGACGCCGTCGGGATCGACGACCACCTCGCCCTCGGCGTCGGCGGTGAGGGCGTCGCCGTCGGTCTGGATCCCCCTCGCCTTCAGCGCGCCGCCCAGGGTGCCGATGAGGCACCCCCCGACCGACGCCACCAGGTAGTCGAGCGTGCCCGGGTGCTCCTCGACGCTGTCCGGGTCGAACCCGTAGTGCTCGCCCTGCCAGCCCGGCACGCCGAACACGACCTCCTCGCCGGTCATCTCGAGCCGGGCGCGGCGGATCGGCGGCCGCTCGCGCGTCAGGTGGACGTTCACGTGGTGGATCGTCTCGGCGCCCATCCCTGCCTCCTCCGTTTTCGCGGGACCGCCCATAGCCTACGAACTCCCGGGCCGAGCGGCGCCGGCGCGGGCGGCGATAGGCTGGCTTCCCAGTGTCGGAGCCGAAGACGGTCGCGCAGGAGATCGAGGGGGTCGTCCCCGGCGTCTGGCGATGGGGCATCCACGACGAGCGGATCGACTTCCGCAGCGACGCCTACGCCGTGGCGGGCGAGGAGGGCGTCGTTCTCGTGGACCCGCTGCCGCTGGCCGCCGATGCGCTGGCCTCGCTGGGCCCGGTGGCGGCCGTCTGCCTGACCGGCGCCCATCACCAGCGCTCCGCCTGGCGCTACCGACGCGCCTTCGGGGCCCCCGTCCGCGCCCCTGAGGGCAGCCGGCCCATGGAGGAGGAGCCGGACGCGCTCTACGGCTCGGGCGCACGGCTGCCCGGCGGGCTGGAGGCGGTCCACGCGCCCGGCCCGATCCACGCCAACTACGCGCTGCTGCTGCGGCGGCCGGACGGCGCCGGCGTGCTCTTCATCGCCGATCTGCTGCTCCGCTCCGGCGACGGCCCGCTCCTCTTCTCGCCCGACCGCCACCTCGCGGACCCGGCGCTCACGCGGGCCACGGTGCGGGCGCTGCTGGACCTCCCGGTCGCGACGTTGTGCCCCGCCCACGGCGCGCCCTCGGTGGGCGACGCCCGGGCCGCCCTCCTGGACGCGCTCCAGCGCGACGCGGGCTGAGCCTGAGCGATGGAGGACGTCAGGGCCGTCGCCTTCGATCTCTACGGGACGCTGCTCGACCCGGCATCGGTGGGGGGAGCCTGCGCCGAGGTG
>JAWVEW010000180.1:0-8695 GCA_033856495.1 Miltoncostaeaceae bacterium
TTCCTCGATCGACTCGGCGAGGTGGCTGGACCAGCGGCGACGGCCGAGGTCGAGGTGCTCGAACAGTGCCGTCCACAGGTCCGGGCCGGCCGTGTAGGGCGCGTGGGGGCTGATCCCCACCTCGACCAGCGGGCCGGCGTCGCCCTCCAGCGCCGCCACGCGCTCCGCGAGGCGCGCCGCGGCCTCGCTCGCGGCACTGCCACGCGGATCGCCGAACGTCTCGAGGTGGACCTGCCCGCGAAGGCCGGCCGCCGTCAGCGCCGCGACGCCCGCGCCGGTCGGGCCGGAATCCGCGACGGTCGTGGTCCCGGCCTCCAGACACCGCAGCGCGCCCAGCGCCGCCGCCGCGGCGTGGTCGTCCGCGCGCATCCGGCCGCGCAGGGCCAGGAGCGCGGCGAGCCACTCGGGGAAGCTCGACCCCACCACCAGGCCGCCGGTCAGGCTCCACTCCAGGTGGCAGTGGGAGTCGACGAACCCGGGCAGCAGGAGCGCCGCGCCGAGATCGCGCTCCGGCAGGTCGGCGTGCCCCGCGGCGACCGCGGCGGCCGGTCCGCAGGCCACGATCGCGCCGTCGACCACCGCCACCGCGCCGTCGCGGATCGGCGGCGTCGCGACCGGGACCACCCAGGCGGCCCGCCAGCGGCCGCCGTCCCGGGACCTAGCGCGCTCCGTCTGCGACGTCGACGTCGTGTGCGGCCGGGGCGGGCGGCGGGGGCCCGGCGTCCTCCCCGCCGACCCTGCGGCGCAGCCGGCGGACGCCGTTGCCGGCGGCGCGGCCGACCTTCGTCAGGCGCATGGGACCGGCGATCACCAGCACGATCAGCAGGATGAGTCCCATCTCGAGCGGACTCACGGCGGCGGCTCCTGCGACGCGGTGTCGGCCCGGACCGTGCGGCAGGCCCACGCCGCGCGGACCCACTGGGGCCGCTGACCAACCCGCCCCGCAGGCTAGCATGGAGCCATGTGCGGCCGGCGGAGCCTCCGAGCGCCGTGACCCGGTTCGACTGGGTGGCGGTTGGATGGGGCGGCCTTGCCGCCTCGGTGGGTCTCCTGGTGGGCTCCGGGCGCGACAGGGCCATACGGCTGACGATCGCCGCGGCCGCCTTCGCCATCGGCGGCCTGCTCGCCGTCGTCCGGGCGACCTCGGCCCGCCGCCTGCACGCCTTCGCCGCGGCCGTCGCCGGCTACGTCATCTACGCGGCGTTCGTGGCGCTGGCCGGGGTCATCGACGCCTTCGGCGGGCCGGCAGCCCCGGCGCTGGTGCGGGGCGGCGCCGGGCGGTGGGGGCTCGCCGCGGCCTGGGCGCTGTGCTTCGCGCTGATGGGCGGGGCGATCGCCGGCGCCCTCCTGCGCCCGGCCGGACGCCGGCGGCGGCTGGGTTAGAACTCCTCGTAGAGGCGGCTGGCGGTGGGTCCCCGCTGGCCCATGTACTTGCCGCGGTAGGTCTGGTCGGCCGGCGTGCTGAGCTGCAGGAACGAGATCTGGCCGATCCGCATGCCGAGGTAGATCGTGATCGGCAGCGTGGCCACGTTCGAGAGCTCGAGCGTGATCTGCCCGTCCCAGCCCGGGTCGATGTACCCGGCCGTCGAGTGGATGAGGAGGCCGAGCCGGCCCAGGCTGGACTTGCCCTCGAGACGGGCCACCAGGTCGTCCGGGATGCGCACCCGCTCCAGCGTGGAGCCGAGCACGAACTCCCCCGGGTGGAGGATGAACGGATCGTCGCCCACGATCTCCACCAGGTCCGTCAGGTCCTCCGACGGGCGGCGGACGTCGATGAACGGCTGACGGTTGTTCCGGAAGACGCGGAACTGGCCGGACACCCGGACGTCGACCGAGGAGGGCTGGACGAGCGCGTCGTCGAATGGCTCGATGGCCACGCGGCCGAGCGCGATCGCCTCGCGGATGGAGCGGTCCGAGAGGACCATCGCGGGCGAGCGTACCCGATCCGGGCGGACGCCCGGCGTGCGGCCGGACCGGTCGGCTACCCTGCCGGCTGTGGAGCGCGAGCGCGCCTTCCGGGTCGACGCCCAGCCCGTGCCGGAGCTCGTTGCCGCGGTCGCGGCCGCCCGCGCCCAGGGCCGGGTGCCCGACGTGCTGCTGGGCGGCCGCCTGGTGGGGGACGGCCCGGCCGAGGCCCTGGACCCGGTCGACGTGAGCGGCGGGGAGCTGGCCCAGCTCGTGGCCGGCGGGCGCCTGCCGCGCTGGGTGATCGCCAAGAACCCGCTCGACGGCGGCTACGTGCGGCTGCGGGCGCTGATGCGGGAGAAGTCGCTGGCCACGGTGTGCGAGGAGGCGGCCTGCCCCAACATCGGGCGCTGCTGGTCGCGCGGGACCGCCACCTTCATGATCGCCGGAAGCCGCTGCACGCGCGGCTGCCGCTTCTGCAACGTGCTGTCCGCCAAGCCCCTGGAACCGCCCGACCCCGAGGAGCCCCACCGCGTGGCCGAGGCCGCGGCGGCGATGGGCCTGCGCTTCGTGGTGGTGACGGCGGTGGCGCGCGACGACCTGCCGGATGGGGGCGCAGCCCACTTCGCCGCCACGATCCGCGCGCTGGGCGAGCGGCTTCCGGAGTGCCGGGTGGAGGTGCTGATCCCCGACCTGCGCGGCAACTGGGAGGCGCTCGAGCAGATCCTCGACGCCGAGCCGGACGTGCTGAACCACAACACCGAGACCGTGCCGCGGCTCTACCGCCGGGTGCGGCCGGGAGCGCGCTACGAGCGCACGCTCGAGCTCCTGCGTCGATCCCGCCTCGCCGGGCTTCGAACCAAGAGCGGTCTCATGGTGGGCCTGGGGGAGCGCCTTCCCGAGCTCGCGCGGACCTTCGGCGAGCTCGCCGAGGCCGGCTGCGAGCTGGTCACGGTCGGCCAGTACCTGCGCCCGTCGAGCGCGCACCTCCCGGTCGAGCGTTACTACGCCCCGGCCGAGTATCCGGCGCTGGCGACGCTCGGCCAATCGCTCGGGCTGGTGCACGTCGAGGCCGGGCCGCTCGTACGCTCCTCCTTCGAGGCCGACCGGGTGGCCGAGGCGCTCGCGGTGCCCGCGTAGCAGCCTGATCCGCGCCTCACAGCATCAGGCCCCAGTGCGGGAAGAGCGCCAGCCGCGCCTCGTCGATCGCGCGCCCGGCCTCCTCGGACGCACGGGCGGACTGCTCCGGCGCGACCTGCGGCCCCTCGTCCTCCAGATACCCGGAGGGCAGCGAGCGCCCGCCGGCCGCGAGCGCCTCGGCCAGCCATTCGGCCGGCAGCGGCCCCTCCAGGCGCACCTCCAGCATCTCGGCCAGGAGCAGCGCCCAGGCGCGGGGGACGACGCGGTAGAGCTCGTACCCGCCACCGCCCAGGGCCAGCCAGCGCCCCTCGCAGACCCGGTGCGCGAGACGGTGCAGCTCGGCCCACATCGCCGGGTAGAGGTCGATGGTGGCCTGAACGTGGGCCAGCGGGTCCAGGTGGTGGCTGTCGACGCCGCCCTGGGTGACCAGGACGTCCGGCTCGAACGCCTCGACGAGGGGTACGACCACCTCCGTGAGGGCGGCGAGCCAGTCGCGGGTGCCGGCGAGCGGCGGCATCGGGACGTTGACGGAGGTGCCCCTCGCGTCCCCCTCCCCCATCTCGCCCACGAAGCCCGTGCCCGGGTACAGGTAGCGCCCGCTCTCGTGGATCGAGCAGGTCATGACGCGGGGATCCGCAAAGTGGATCCACTGGGTGCCGTCGCCGTGGTGGACGTCCACGTCGACGTAGGCGACCCGGCGAGCGCCGGCGTCGAGCAGCGCGGCGATCGCGACCGAGCAGTCGTTGTAGACGCAGAAGCCGGCGGAGCGCCGGCGCTGTGCGTGGTGCAGGCCCCCGGACGGGCTGAAGGCGTGGCGGGCGGCGCCCGACCACACGGCCCGCGCGCCGTCCGCCGAGGCGCCGCAGACCGCCGCCGACGCCTCGTGCATGCCCGGGAATGCCGGTGTGTCGCCCGGGCCGAGGCCGAAGCGGGCCAGGTCGTCGGCTCCCGCCAGGTCCGGCTGGGCGCCGAGCCGGCGGACCGCGGCGACGAGCTCCGGAGCGTGGACGCGAAGGAGATCCTCGTCGGCGGCCGGCGAGGGCTCGGAGCGCTGCAGCGCGGGGTGGTCGAGCAGGCCCGCGGCCCGCGCCAGCGCGACCGTGAGGGTCACCCGGATGGGCTGCATGGGATGGGAGGGGCCGAAGTCGTAGCGGGCGAGGAGCGGTCCCCAGCACAGACGCACGCGCTCGGACGCGTCCCGCGCGGGGGGCTGTTCGGTCACTTCCCGACCCGGGGGCTGAAGATCACCCTTTTGGGTCTCTCAACTTGGCCCTGGCCCGGCCGATAACGAGGGGCGACAAGACAAGTCGCCCAGAATCGGCGAAGCCGCTCAGGGAGAACGAGGACGATGAAAGGCTTCCGAACCAAGAAGGTCACCCTGCCGGGTGGCAAGGTACTGGAGATCGTGTACTTCCACGAGGCAGCCGAGGACGAGACCGCCTCGAGCACGGCCGCCGTCCAGGACCTGCCCCAGCACTACTCCGCCGTCGTCGACGACGTCGACGCGGAGGCTGAGTACGCCGCCACCACGGCCGAGCCGACCGACCTGCACGTGTGCCCTGAGTGCGCCGCCGACCTGGTCTACCCGGTCGAGTGGGAGGAGCACAAGGGTGACCGCTGGCGGCTGAGCCGGCGCTGCCCGAGCTGCGAGTGGAGCGGTACCGGCGAGTTCGACCAGGACAGCGTCGACCGGTTCGACGACGTCCTGAGCGAGGGCACGGAAGCCCTTCTGACCAACCTTCGATCCATGGTGCGCGCCAACATGGAGGAGGACGTCGAGCGCATGATCGCCGCGATCAACGCCGACCTCATCCTCCCGATCGACTTCTAGCCGCCTCCTCCTCCTTCCCTCCCCCGTCCCGCGCGCCCCGGCGACCCAGTCGTCGGGGCGCTCGTCGTTTCCGGGGCGCGTCAGTCCGGAGCGGGCTCGGGGCCGGCGCCGGCCCGCCGCCTGCGCCAGTCCGCGGGGCGCCCCTCCTGGAAGGCCCGGATCCCCTCGACGGGGTCGGGGCCGAAGAGGTGGTTGACGATCACCGCCTCGACCGACGGCAGGATGGACTCCCTGGCCCGATCCGATGCGGCGTTCACGCCGATCTTGGCCAGGCGCAGGCCCTGGGGTGAGTGGGCGAGGATGCGCTCGCACCAGCGGTCGACCTCGGCGTCGAGCTGCTCGTCGGGAACCACGGCGTTCACGAGCCCGATGCGCTGCGCCTCGACGGCGGGGTAGCGCCGGCTGAGGTACACGATCTCGCGTGCCCGCTTGTCGCCCACGGTGCGGGCGAGCGACTGCGCCGCCCACCAGATCGGCGCCCAGCCCAGGCGGGTGCCGGCCTGGCCGAAGATTCCCGACTCCCCGGAGATGGTGAGGTCGGCCAGCACGTTGATCTCGTTCCCCGCACCGATGCAGTAGCCGCGCACCCGGAGGACCACCGGAATGCCGCAGCTGCGCATGAGCTCGCCCAGCTGCAGGAAGAGGCGCGCCTGCTCCCGCTTCTCGCGCTCGGTCCGCGTCGGCTCCCGGATGTCCCCGCCGACGGTGAAGGCGCGCTCGCCGGTGCCGGTCAGCACCAGCACGCCGACCGCGGGGTCGTCCGACGCCTGCGCCAGCGCGTCGCAGAGCTCCCTGACCGTCTGCGTCCGGAGCGCGTTCAGCCGGTGCGGTCGGTTGATGGTGACCGTCATCCGCGCGCCGGCGCGCTCGATGATCAGGTCCTCCGGGGGGCTCACGCCCGGGATTGTGTCCGGACGGGGATGGTCCGTGCCCGGCGCTTTGACCAATTGGCCGTCGCGCGTCGGCGGTCAATTGGCCCCGTCCAGCTCCAGCCGGCGCCTGCGAACACCGCCCCCCGGTCTCGCCGGGTCGTCAGATTCCTGCGGACAGCACCTGCACCTCCATCGGGCCGAGGGTGACCGGCAGGGCGCACAGGGGACCCCGACCCTGTCGTCCATCGGACTCATGGACGACCACACCCTCCGCCCGCTCGATCACGGGCCCGGGGGGCGTCGCCCCGCCCCGGGCGTTGCTCGAGCTCACCACGAAGCGAGCGCCCGCTGGACTCAGATGGCGGTCGACGACGACCTCACCGGCCCAGGCGGCCCCCGTGTCGGTGTTGGCGACGACCACGACCTCCCGGTCGTAGAGGATCCGCGAGTAGGCGAGCACGCCGCCCGGATAGGGCGAGATGCCGTAATGGGCGCCGTCACCCGAGACGGGCCGGAAATACTGGCGCCCGTAGCGCAGGGCGGGCTCCCGACGTCGTAGCTCGCTCAGCGCGCGCAGGGCGGCGGCGAGCGGGTCCGCGGCGTCGAAGGCCCCGGGCCTGCCCCACAGCGCTTCCCGCACCGACTCGGGACTGCCGCCGGAGCCGTGCAGCCACTGCTCCGTCCCGTAGTAGAGGCACGGGATCCCCTGCAGGGTGAGCAGGCAGGTGATGCCCAGGGTGACCTGGTCGTCGAAGCGGGCCGGGTCAGCCGGATCGGCATGGCGGAAGCGCTCGTGCTGGTCGTGGTTGTCCAGGAACGTCACGAAGAAGCGGCCCGCCTCCCCGTGGGAGCTGACCAGCCCGCGCTGGACCCGGGTCCGATGCTCGAAGGTTCCCGCGAGGGCGGCGGGAGCAACCAGCCCCTTGGCCACCGCCGGGAGCACGTAGAAGAGCGGGAAGTCGAGCGCCGCATCCACCCCGACGAGGTCGCCCGGCTCGCCGGCCTGGCGGCCGATGAAGCGCGCGATCTTCTCCTCGCTGTCGTACACCTCCCCGAAGGTGAAGAAGTTGCGCTTGCCGATGCTCAGGGCGTACTCGCGCATCGCATTCCCGAACACCCGTGCGAACTCGGGCTCCACGTACTTGAGCGTGTCGATCCGATAGCCGTCGACGTCGAACCTGGCGATGAGCTGCCTGGAGGCGTCGATCAGGATGTCTCGCACGGACGGGCGATCGTCCTGCGGGCCGTCGGTGACGAGCTCCTTGAGGGAGAAGAAGTCCCCGGCCTGCTCACCCGCCTCCCCGGGGCGGCTGAACGCGTTCCCCCTCCGACGGAACCGATCGCTGCGCCGCAGCGCCGGGGGCCACACCGCCGCCCCGCGCGGAGCGTCCGGCGGAGGGTCGGGCCAGTCCGATCGGGCGCGGCCCTCGGCGTCCCGCCACTGGACCGGATAGGGATCGTCTCGCCAGGGCGCCACCGACCCGTGGCCCTCGTAGGCGAAGAGATCGCCCACGTGGTTGAGGACGACGTCGAAGATCACGTAGAGGCCCCGGGCGTGCGCGTCATCGACGAGCTGGCGGAGCTCGCGATCCACGAGTCCGGGGTCACGCCGCGCGGCCTCCGGATCGCTCGCCAGGCGCGGGTCGATGGCGAGGAAGTCCTGGATCCCGTAGCCGTGGTAGGCGCCATCGTCCCACTGCGGATTCCTCTGCACCGGAGAGAGCCAGATCGCCCCCGCCCCCAGGCCGGCGAGGTAGTCCAGCCTCGCGCGGACGCCGGCGAGCGTGCCGCCCTGGAAGCCCCCGTGCTCGCCGTCCCAGGGCTGGTGGCGCGGCGGCGAGCCGGGATTGTTGAAGCGGTCCACCAGGAGGAAGTAGATCCACAGGTCGCGCCAGTCGGCTGGAGAGGGGTGGTACTCGGGCATGTCGGTGTCCTGACTCGTCGTGGGCGGCGCAGCTCTCGGCGCCCATGTCTATCCGTCTCGAGTGACGGCGTGCTCACAGGATGAATCGCGCCGATGGTGTCCTGACCGGTGGAGACCGTCGTCAAGCCTGTGCGGCTGTCCACGATGCCCCCGATACGCGGGTCCGCGATCGTCGGGTTGGAGCCGTGGTCAACGCGAGCTGGCAGGCGGCCATTTGACCGTCGCCTCGGCGGCCAATTGGCCAACCGAGCGGCGGCGGCCGGACTTCCCGCGCAGGCGCCCAGGCCGGCGACCGTCCCCATCCCCCCTCCTGTAGCCTCGCGCCGGCGGCGGGCGGGGTCGACGGGGAGGAAGGCGGCGATGCGCGAGTACACGGCGAGGGAGGCCTTCGAGGCCTGGCAGGCAGGAAGCGTCGCGATCGTCGACGTCCGCGAGGAGAAGGAGCACGTCGTCACGAGGATCGACGGGGTGCCGCTGGTGCCGATGAGCGAGCTGGAGGACCGGCTGGACGAGGTTCCGACGCTGCTGCCGGTGGTGGTCATCTGCCGCAGCGGGGCGCGCAGCGCGCGTGTCGCGGACTACCTGAACGAGCTGGGCGGACGTCCGGAGGCCGCGAACCTCGAGGGGGGGATCATCGCCTGGGCCGCGGAGGGGCTGCCGTACTCGGGGGAGACGCCCCGGTAGCGACCGCGGGTCAGAAGCGGCGGACCACCCGGTACAGGGTGTCCCGCTGGACGGCGCGCCGGCCGGTGGCCTCGATCGCGCGCACCATCCGTTCCGTGTCGAGCCGGAAGGCGGTGCCGGCGGCCCGGACCACGTTCTCCTCGATCATGATCGAGCCCATGTCGTCGCAGCCGAACTCCAGCGCGAGCTGGCCGACGCGGAGCCCCTGGGTGACCCACGACGACTGGAAGTGCGGGAAGTTGTCGAGGTAGAGGCGGCTGACCGCGAGCATCATCAGATAGTCGGCGGCGGTCGTGTGGGCGTGGTCGTCGCCGCGCGCGCTGCCGCCACCGGACTGGT
>JAWVEW010000181.1:0-8448 GCA_033856495.1 Miltoncostaeaceae bacterium
TGGAGCTGGTCCGCGACGATCCGCCCTCCCGCGACGACGAGCGCCGCCTGCGCGAGCGGCTGAGCGCCGTGCTCGCGCCGATGGCCGAAGAGGTCGCCGCCTATGCGCCCACGATCGCGGTCGGGACCAGCGGCACCTTCTGCGCGCTGGGGCGGATGGTGGCTGCCCGGCGGACCGGCTCGGTGCCGGACTCGGTGAACCAGCTGACGATCGGGCGCGAGGAGCTGCTCGCGGTCCACCGGCTGATCATGGCCTCCACCTCGGCCGAGCGCAGCCGCATGCCGGGCCTCGACGCCCGCCGCGCCGACCTGATGCCCGCCGGCTCGACCCTCCTCATCACCGCGATGGAGCTGTTCGGCCTCGACGAGCTGACGCTGAGCGACTGGGCGCTGCGGGAGGGCATCATCCTGGACGCGATCGCCCGGCACGATCCCGGCGAGCTGAGCCGCGATCCGCGCGACATCCGCCGCGCCTCGGTGCTTCAGCTGGCTCGGCGCTGCGGCTGGGACGAGACCCACGGCACGCAGGTGGCCCGCCTCGCCACGGCGCTCTTCGACCAGACCCAGGACATCCACGGCCTCGGCCCCGACGACCGCGAGCTGCTCGACTACGCCGGCCTGCTGCACGACATCGGCCAGCACATCTCCTCCGAGTCGCACCACAAGCACACGGCCTACCTCGTGCAGCACGGCCGCCTTCGGGGCTTCGACCCCGAGGAGATCGACGCGCTCGCGGCGCTCGCCCGCTACCACCGCCGAAGCGAGCCCAAGACCTCCCACGAGCCCTTCGCCTCGCTGCCCCCCGAGCGCCGCGAGCGTGTGACGCTGCTCGCGGGCCTGCTCCGCGTCGCCGACGGCCTCGACTACGGGCACACGGGCTCGGTGCAGGACGTGCGCCTCGAGTCCGACGACTCCACCGTCCGGGTGTGGACGCGATCCGGCGAGGACATCGAGATCGAGCTCTGGGGCGCCCGGCGCAAGCGCGCCCTGATGGAGCGCACCCTTGGCCGGCGCCTCGAGTTCCGCCCCATCGGTCCCGCCGGCCTCAACGGCCACGCCACGCTTGCGACGAACGGGCGCGCGGCGGCCTGAGCGGGGCTGAGGGCCGGCGCCGGCGGTCTGGCTCGCCAGACTGGCCTGCCGGCGTGGCGTGCCAGACCGTGCGAAGGTCGTCGATGCGTGGGGCCGATCCCGCCCCTCGAACCGTATGGCCAATTGGCCGTCGCGTGCGCGGTCAAATGGCCGTCCTGCCAGCTTGGCATGCCGAGTGCCGTCGGCGGACCCGTCGCTGGCTGGGCCGGCGTAGGTCGCCAGACTGGCCTGCCGGCGGGGCACGCCAGGTTCGCCAGGGCCCGCTGCCGCGCCGGCGATCCCGTTCTGGGAGCCGTATGGTCAATTGGCCGTCGCGTGCGCGGTCAAATGGCCGTCGTGCCAGGCTGGCATGCCAAGTGCGTCCGCGGACCCTGCGCAGGTAAAGGCCGGCCGGCGGGGCCGCGACGTCGCGTAGGTTGAGGCCACGGGCGCGTCCGAGGCGGACACCAGCATCGTGCGGCCGCTCGCCGACCCGGTCGCACACGTGCGACAGTTGCCGAATGGCGCGGACGATCAGCCAGCGCGAGCTTCGCGACCAGAGCGGCGAGATCATGCGCGGCCTGGATCGCGGGGAGGAGTACACGATCACCCGCAACGGGGTCCCGCTGGGGCTGCTCGTACCCCTTTCGCTACGGCGCTTCCTCGCCGCCGAGGCGCTCGCGGCTGCCTTCGCCGGCGCTCCGGCGATCGACGGTGAGCGCCGGCGCGCCGACCTCGACGCTCTCGTGGACCAGACCCCGTCAGCGGCCGGATGAGCGCTCCCGAACGGCCGCTGCGGCGGCGCGGGCTGCTGGACACCTCGGTGGTGATCGACCTCGAGCGCATCCCGGCAGCGCGGGTTCCCGCCGAGGTCGCCGTGAGCGCGCTCACCGTCGCAGAGCTCGCGGCCGGACCGCACGCCACCGCCGACGCGCAGGGGCGCGCGCGCCGGCAGGACCGGCTGCAGCGGGTCGAGGCCCTCTTCGAGCCGATCCCCTTCGGCATCGACGCCGCCCGCGCCCACGGGCGGGTGTTCGCGGCGACGGCAGCGGCGGGACGAAGCGCCCGGGGGGCGGGCGCCCTCGATCTGCTGCTCGCGGCAGGCGCGGTCGCGGAGGGACTCGCGCTCTTCACCCGGAACCCCCCCGACTTCGCCCACCTCGCGGAGATCGTCCAGGTCGTCCCGCGCGAGGCGGAAGCCAGAGTGCCGTGACGCGCGTCGTGGACCCCGACCGCTTCGACCCCGACGGGCGCTTTCGCGCCCAGATCGCCGCCAGCCTGGCGCAGGACCCGGCCCCCACCTTCCGCCGCCTGGCCGAGCAGCTTGGGGTCCCCGCCGACCACGTGGTCCACTACGCGCTCTGCCGCTGGGCCGCGGCCGGGTCCGAGGCGCTCCTGTCCGGCCCCCCGGAGGTGCTCCTGCGCCTCGGCGAAGCAGCCGGGGCCGGCGACCTCGAGGCGGTTCGCGGCATCACGGCGTTCCTGCTGGCGGGCTACGGGCCGGGCGAGCCGGACGCAGGCTGAGGCAGCCGCGGAGGCGGCGCCGTCCGCAAGCACGGCTAGCATCGCGGGGTCGGGCATCCTCCGGGACGGAGCGTTTCAACGAAGCGCAAGACGGTCGGCGAGAACGGCGGGTCTCCGGGCGCGGACGTCCCGCGTACAGCTCCCGGCGGCGCCGACGGCGCCTACCTCGCGCACTGGCGGCTGGCCGAGCCTCCGTTCCTGATCGCGCCCGACCCGCGCTTCACGTACGAGCGGGCCGACCACCGCGAGGGGCTCGCGCGGCTGCTTTTCGGCCTCACCCAGGTGGGCGGGCTGGTGATGATCACGGGCGCGATCGGCTGCGGCAAGACGATGCTGGCGCGGACGCTGGCGGGCACCCTCGACGCCGACGGGCACCGCCTCGTGGCGGTGGCGAACCCGCCGCGGGGGGCCGCCGGCCTGCTGCGCGCTCTGCTGGCCGCCGCCGGCGAGGAGAGCCGGGCGCGCGCTGCCGCGGACCTGGCCGCGCGTCTGCGCCAGCGGCTGGATGGGGAGGTGCGGGGCGGCCCGCGCACCGTGCTCGCCGTCGACGAGGCCCAGCGCCTCGACGCCCGCGCGCTCGACGAGCTGCGGCTGCTGACGAACCCGGAGGACGGCGGCGGGGGCGGGGCGCTGGTGGTACTGCTGGGACAGCCGGAGCTCGGCGCCCGGGTCGCGCGGCTGCCGCAGGTCGCCCAGCGTGTGGTCGTCCGCTACCACCTGGGGCCGATGAGCCCGGCCGAGGTCGCCGCCTACGTGGCCCACCGCACCCGCGTGGCGGGCGGCCCGCGGCCCATCTTCTCCGAGCGGGCGGCGCTCGCGGTCCACGCCGAGACCGGGGGCGTCCCCCGGCTCGTGAACCTGCTCTGCGCCAACGCGCTCTTCGTCGGCTTCGCCCGCGGCGAGGCGCAGGTGTCCGAGGACCTCGTGCGGGACCTTGCCGAGGACCGGCGCTCGGACGAGCGGGCCTGGGAGGAGTCGCTGTCGGCCGCGTGAGCTACCAGGCGATGCTGGACGGCCGTGCCGGCGGGCCGCCGGCGGAGCGCTTCGGGCCCCTGGCCGCCGACGCCCTGGCCACGCGCCGCCGCGACGCCGGCGCCCAGGTCGGGGTCCGCGTCTCGAAGGCGCAGGCCAGGTGGCTGCGGGAGGTGGAGCGGGCATCGGGCGGCGCCGCCGACGCCGGCTCCCTGGTGCGCGCGCTGGTCGACCTGGCCGGCGAGCTCGACGTGGACTGGGCGAGCGTCCGGAACGGCCCGGACCTTCGCGCCGCGGTGCGGGCCGCGGTGCTGGTGCGCCGCGCGGCGCCCGACCCCGACCAGCAGGCCCGCTAGCGACGTGGCGAGGGCCTGGGAGGTGCCCGGCCTGCGGGGGACGGCCCGCTTCCGCGAGGCCGCGGGCCGGGTCGTGCTCACCCGCTGGCGAGAGATGATGAGCTACCGGGACGGCACCCTGCTCGGCGAGGACATCGAGGAGCTCCACGCGATGCGGGTGTCCTCACGCCGGCTGCGGGCTGCGATGGACGCCTTCGCCGGCGCCTTCCCGGCCCGCTCCTTCCGCCCCTACCTGCGGCAGGTCAAGGAGATCACCGACACGCTCGGCGGGGCGCGCGACCTCGACGTCGCGATGGAGGGCCTCGGGCGGCTACTGCCGGAGCTGGAGGAGTCCGAGCGGGCCGGCGTGGAAGGCCTCCATTCGCGGCTCCGCGCCGACCGGACAGCCGAGACCCCGAAGATCGCGGAGCTCTTCGCCCGCCTCGACGAGGAGGGCTTCGCGACGCGCTTCGAGGCGTACCTGAGGCGGCGCACCGACGTGGACGTCCGTCGCCTGAACCCGCGCCCGCCGGCGTCGACGGGCGCGTAGGGCTCTCGATGGCGAGGCCGCTGCCGGTTCCCGGCCTGGACCCGGACCGGCGCCTGGGCGTGAATGCCCGCCGGATCCTCGCCGTGCGCATCGGCGAGGTCTATTCCTACGACGGGCTGGTGCTGGACCCCGCGAACGTGACCGAGCTGCACGACATGCGCATCGCCTGCAAGCGCCTGCGCTACCTGCTCGAGATCTTCGGCTGCGCGTTCAAGGCCGACCTGGAGCCCCTGCTGGAGGAGGTGAAGGGGCTGCAGGACCTGCTCGGGGAGATCCACGACCGCGACGTGCAGGTGCCGATGCTCGAGGAGCACCTGGCCTGGCTGGCGGACCAGGAGGCGCGGGCGGCGCGGCGGCTGGTGAGCGCCGGCGCGCGGCGGGCGCGGCGGGCGCAGGACCCCGAGACGGAATACCGGCGCTTCCAGCGGTCCTTCGCGGCGAGCCGCCGCTCGGACGAGCGCCCCGGGATCCACGCGCTCATCGCCCGGCGGCGCAGCGAGCGGGTCGATCTCTACGAGCGCTTCACCGTGGAGTGGCGGCGCCTGCGCGCCGAGCGCTTCCGCGCCCGGCTCGAGGCCGCCCTCCTGCGCTAGCGAGCCGGGGTCAGGCGGCGGAGGGGAAGCCGTAGGCGCCGGCGCCCGGCGCCGACACGTCGACCCGCCGCCCCAGAACACGCTCCAGCAGATGCCGCTTGCTGCGCGCGCCCCACAGCGCCAGCTCGAGGTCGCCCTGCGAGCCCAGCTCGATCCGCACCACACCGCGGTCGACCGTCACGTCGAGCCGCTCCACCGCGCCCGTGTGCCCGTAGTCGAGGCCGTCGGCGACGCGGAGCAGCCCCGCCAGCCGGATCACCCGCTCCCGCCGCTCGGGCGACAGCGAGGCGAAGGGCTCGTGCGAGCTCTTGGGCTCGCTGCGGCGGTGGTAGCGGGCGAGGGCGGCCAGCGCGTCGACCTCCTCGCGCTCGAAGCCGTCGAGGCGGCCGTGCTGGATGAGGTAGGCGGTGTGCTTGTGGTGGGACTCCGCAGACACGTGCTGGCCGATGTCGTGCAGCAGCGCGGCGTGCTCCAGCAGCTCCCGATCGTGGGCCCCGAGCCCATGGAGGGCGCTGGTCGCGTCGAACAGCGCGACCGCGAGCCGGGCGACCTGCATGGCGTGGTCCTCATCCCAGCCGAACCGCGAGCCGAGGGCCAGCACCGACGCGCGCCGCAGCGCGGCGGGATCGCCGTCGGGCGCCGCGCCGCCGTCGAGGTCGAGGGCTGCGTCGATCATGCCCTCGCGCATGGCGCCGTCGCGGATCGTGATGCCCGTGAGCCCGAGCAGCTCCATCGCGGCGACGAGCACGGTCGAGCCCGCGGGCATCAGCTCCGCGCGGCGGGCGTCGAGCCCCGGCAGGAGCGCCCGGCCCGCAGCGGGCGCGGCCATGATCGAGGCGTGGACGGCGAGCGCCTCGTCCCGCCGGATCGTCAGGCGGTCGACCGCGGGCGGCACGACGCCCTCGCGACGCGCCGCCGCCATCCGCGCCAGCGCGCCCAGGGTGCCGCCTGTGCCCAGCGCCAGCCGGGGCTCGAGCGCCGCCACCGCGGACGCGACCGGGCCGAGCACCGCGCCGACCCGCTCGCGGATGCGGCGCTCGTCGGCGGCGGACGGCGGATCCCCCTGGACCAGCTCCACGGTGAGGCCCACCAGGCCCAGCGGCAGGGTGCGCGCGAAACGCAGCCGGACCGGGTCGCCGACGACGACCTCCAGGCCCCCGGCGCCGAGGTCGAGGCACAGGGCCATGCGCGGCTCCGGCAGGCCCGCCGGCCGCATCGCCGCGGACGGCCGCGCGAGCGTCCCCGCAGGGTCCGCGGCGCGCCCGCCCCCCGGGCGCCCGCGCGTCGAGTGCCGCTCCCTGGTCCGTGTGCTCACGTGACCTGCCCCTTCCGGCTCGTACTGCTGGCGATCCTTGTGCTCAGGGTGCCAGAACCCGCATGAGAAGCGGGTTCCGAAGCTGTGACGATCCCGTGTCGATGTGGTGCACAGCTGTGCCGGACCTCCCGGCCCGGCCGTGGTGGGGCCCCGCGCCGCCCGGAGGCGACGCGGGGGCCGCGGGGCCGCGTTCCGCGCTAGTCGCGGGTGCCCGCGAGCTCCTCGGGGCGCTCGGCGGCCGGCGCCGGCGCCGGGCGCTTCAGGCCCAGCATGCCCCGCTTGTGCTCGCGCTTGCCGCCGCCCTGCGTGCTGCGCGCCCTGAAGGCCACCAGCGCGGCGGCGACGGCGACCGCGAACACCAGGCCGACGCCGATGCCCGGCACCCGCGTCAGGGTCTCCATCCCGGCGCCCACGAGCGCCGCGCACGGGATCGTGAAGATCCAGGCGACGAGGATGTTCCCGGCGACGCCCCAGCGGACCGCCGACAGGCGGTAGGTGGCGCCGGCGCCGAGCACGCCGCCGCTGATGGTGTGGGTGGTCGACACCGGGTAGCCGAAGTGGGCGGTCAGGTACAGGATGGTGGCGGTCGAGGTCTGGGCCGCGAATCCCTGGGGCGGCTCGAGCTTCGTCACCCGCTGGCCGAGGGTCTTGATGATCCGCCAGCCGCCCGCGTAGGTGCCGATGGCGATCGCCGTGGCGGCGCTGATCACGACCCAGGTCGGCACGCCGAACTCGGAGCCCGGGTTGGCGGCCACCAGTGCCAGCGCGATCACGCCCATCGTCTTCTGCGCGTCGTTGGTGCCGTGGGTGAGGGCCACGAAGCCCCCGGAGACCAGCACCAGCCGCCGGAAGAGCCGATTCACGAAGCCGGGGGCCATCTTCCGGACGATCCAGAGGATGATCACCGTCAGGAGCGCCGCCAGGAGGAATCCGATCACCGGCGCCAGCAGCGACGGCAGCAGGACCTTGTCGCGCAGCCCGTCCCACTTGATCACGCCGGTGCCCGCGGCCGCCATGGCGGCGCCGGCGACGCCGCCGATCAGCGCGTGGCTCGAGCTCGAGGGCAGGCCCAGGTACCAGGTGATGAGGTTCCAGGCGATGGCGCCGACGAGGCCGGCGAGCACCACCTTCAGGGTGATCGCGCTCGGATCGACGATGCCCTTGCCGATGGTCGTGGCGACCTTCAGGGAGATGAAGGCGCCGGCGAAGTTGAGGATCGCCGCGCCCAGAACCGCGAGCCGCGGCGAGAGCGCGCGCGTCGAGACCGTGGTCGCGATCGCGTTCGCCGAGTCGTGGAAGCCGTTGGTGAAGTCGAAGAAGAGCGCGACCGCCACCACGGCGAGGAGTGAGATCTCCATCGTCAGTCCCTAGCCGTTCTTGACCACGATGTTGCCCACCAGGTTGGCCGCCCGCTCACAGGCGTCCACGGCCTCCTCGAGCGCCTCGAAGATGTCCTTCCAGCGGATGATCGCCCGCGGGCTGACCTCCTCGTCCTCGAACAGGGCGGCGATCGCGTCCCGCACGATCCGGTCGCCCTCGTCCTCGAGCCGCTTCACCTCGATCAGGTCCTGCTCGGCGCCCCTCAGCGTGCGCAGCTTGGCGAGCGCGCTGGCCAGCCGATCGGCCGCCTCCACGAGCACGCGGCACTGCAGCACGGCCTGCTCCATCGGCGCCTCGATCCGGTAGAGGCCGAGCAGGTCGCAGGCGTGCTCGATGTGGTCCACGACGTCGTCGACCGCGCCGGCCAGGCCGTAGATGTCCTCGCGGTCGAAGGGGGTCACGTACTGGGTGTTCAGGAGGCGGATCATCTCCCGGGTGAGGCGGTCGCCCTCCGTCTCCAGCGCCTTGACGTCGATGTGGGTGACGCTGCCGTCCGGGAACTCGCGGAACATGGCCTCCGCCAGGCGTGCCGCCTGCGCGGCGTTCGCGCCGGCCTGGCTGAACAGGCCGTAGAACTCGCTGGGCTTTGGTACCAGGGCCAACCGCATGCTGGCTCCTCGTCGATCGGTTTCTCTGGGGTCGCCAGGGACCTTAGAAGCCGCAACGCGCCAGACCCTCGCCCGAAGGGATAAGGACACCCCCCGGAGGT
>JAWVEW010000182.1:0-4652 GCA_033856495.1 Miltoncostaeaceae bacterium
GCCCGGCCTGCATCGGGCGCCTGACCGCCTACGGTCGGGAGCACGGCATCGCGATCGCCGACGTTGCGGCGAACGCGGATCTCGTGCAGGACCTCAAACCGGCGCAGCGGCGGGCGCTGCGCGACGTCTCGGCGCTGATCGCCGACCTGCGCGCGGCGGCCGCCGCCGGCGCGCCGCTCGACCGGCTGGTGGAGGACGCGCTGGAGCGCTCCGGGCTGCGGGCCGCCTTCCAGGCCGAGCACACCATCGAGGCCCAGGGCAGGCTCGAGAACCTGCAGGAGCTCGTGCGGGTGGCGGCCGAGCACCAGGAGCGCGCCGAGGCCCCCTCGCTCCAGGGCTTCCTGGAGGAGATCACGCTCACCGCGGACGCCGACGCGGTCGACCTGGGCACCGGCGTCGTCACGCTGATGACGGTCCACAACGCCAAGGGGCTCGAGTTCGACCGGGTGCTGATGATCGGCATGGAGGAGGGCCTCTTCCCGCACGCGCGCTCGGAGACGCCGGAGGCGCTGCAGGAGGAGCGGCGCCTCTGCTACGTCGGCATCACGCGGGCGCGGGAACGCCTCGTGGTGAGCTACGCCCAGAGCCGGGCCATTCACGGCGGTCGCGACTACCGGCTGCCCTCGCGCTTCCTGGCGGAGCTTCCGGCGGAGCTGCTCGACGAGGCCCCGCAGGTGCCTGCGATGGCGGGCGCGATCGCGGGCGGCGGGGCGCGGCGCATCGCGGAGGACTTCAGCGCCGGCGACAACATCGTCCACGCCACCTTCGGCGAGGGGGTCATCACCGGCGTCGAGCAGGGCGGCGAGCTGGTGCTCGTGCGTTTCGCGAACGACGGCGCCGAGCGCCGGCTGATGGCCGGCTACGCCCCGATGCGGAAGGCCGTGTAGTGCCGGCCGCCATCCTCGACGGGCGGACCGGCGCCGCGACGGTCCGCGCCCAGGTCGCCGAGGGCGTCGCCGCCTTCGCCGCCCGCCACGGGCGCGCTCCGGGCCTGGTGGGCGTGATGGTGGGGGAGGACCCAGCCTCCGAGATCTACCAGGCGGGCAAGGCGCGCGACGCCGAGGAGGTCGGCATCCTCTCGCGCCGGATCGTGCTGCCCGCGGGCACCAGCCAGGCCGAGATCGACGCGCTCATCGACGAGCTGAACGCCGACGAGACGGTGGACGGGATGCTCGTCCAGTTGCCGGTGCCGCCGCCGCTCGACGAGCGGGCGATCGCCGCCCGCATCCACCCGGACAAGGACGTGGACGGCTTCTCCGCGGTCAACCTGGGGCGGCTGGTGCGTGGAGAGCCCGGGCCGGTTCCGTGCACCCCGCGCGGCATCATGTGGCTGCTGCGTGAAGGCGGGGTGCCCCTGGAGGGCGCGCGCGCGGTGGTGGTCGGACGCAGCGTGATCGTCGGCAAGCCGGTCGCGCAGCTGCTCACCGCCGCCCACGCGACCGTCACGATCGCCCACACGCGCACCCGCGACCTGCCGGCGCTCTGCCGCGAGGCCGACGTGCTGGTTGCGGCGGTGGGCCGGGCGGGGATGATCCGCGGGGACTGGGTGAAGCCGGGGGCCGCCGTGGTCGACGTCGGCATCAACCGCACCGACTCGGGGGTGGTGGGCGACGTGGCCCAGGAGGAGGCGCGCGAGGTGGCGGGCTGGATCAGCCCGGTCCCGGGCGGGGTGGGGCTCATGACGAGGGCCTTCCTGCTCGTCAACACGCTCGAGGCCGCCGAGCGGCGGCTGGCCGCCCGCGAGGCGGCGTGAGACGACCCTTGGAGGCTTGATGCGCATCGCGATCTTCGGCGGGACCGGCGACCTCGGGCGGGGGCTGGCGATCAACTTCGCCGCCGCCGGGCACGAGATCCTGGTGGGCTCGCGCAGCCAGGAGCGCGCCGACCAGGCCGCCGCCGGCCTCGCGGAGGCGCTGCCGGAGGGCCGCTTCGTGCCGCTGGAGAACGTGGAGGCAGCGGCCCAGGCCGAGCTCGCCATCGTGTCGATCCCCTGGGAGGGCGTGGACAGCACGATCCCGCCGATGGCGGAGGCGCTGGCCGGCAAGATCGTGATCTCGGTCGTGAACGCGATCGAGTTCGGAAAGACCGGGGCGGTCGCGGTGAGGGACCTGCCCGGCGGCTCGATCGCCCAGCAGATCCAGGACCTCGCGCCCGAGGCGCGCGTCGTGGTCGCCTACAACAACCTGCCCGCGGCGGCGCTCCAGCGACGCGAGCGCATCGAGGCGGACGTGCTGGTGTGCGGGCGCGGCAAGGAGGCGCGCGACCAGGTGATCGCGCTCACCGACGCGATCCCGGGGGTGCGTGCGCTGGACACCGGAACGCTCGCCAACGCGCTCATCATCGAGGGCATGACCGCGGTCATCATCAACCTGAACCGCCGCTACAAGGGCGAGGCGAGCCTGCGCATCGAGGGCCTGCACGAGGCGCCGCCCCGGCCGTAGGGGGGCCACCAGGACCGGCATGACCGAGAGCCGCTCCATCGAGCTGAACGGAGCGACGCTCCATTACGAGGAGCGCGGTGCCGGCACCCCCCTGGTGCTCGTCCACGGCGGGCTCGTGTCGAGCGCCATGTGGGAGCCGCTGCTGCCCACCCTCGTCGACGGCTTCCGCGTGATCACGCCCGACAGTCGCGGACATGGCCGCTCCACCAATCCGAGCGGAGCGCTCTCCTATGCTCAGATCGCCGACGATGTGGCAGCGCTGATCGCGGCGCTTGGACTGCTGCGTCCGGTGGTGGGCGGCTACAGCGACGGTGGCCAGGTGGCCCTCGAGCTCGGCGCGCGCCACCCCGAGGCGGCGTGCGCGCTGATCGTCGGCGCGGCGTACCCCGACTTCGCCACCACCGGCATTCGCGAGTCCAACCGGGCGTTCCTCGGGGCCGACGACGCGGGCACCCCCGATCTCGCACAGCTCGACGCGCATCTGGGCGACTTCGCGGAGCATCTGAAGTCCTGGCACCCCGGCGGGGCCGAGCAGTGGCGGGCACTCGTTCGGCAGTCGGCGCGGATGTGGCTCGACTACCCAGGGCTGACGCCGGACGCCGTGCGCGCGATCGATGCCCCGGTCCTGGTGTTCACGGGTGATCGGGACGACTGGTTTCCGCTCGATCTGATGGTGGCGCTCTATCGGGCGCTGCCGAACGCCGAGCTCGCCGTCTGTCCGATGGCCGACCACTTCGCGCCCGTGGGGCCGGAGCGCGGGGGCCTGTTCGCCCGTGCGATCGCCGACTTCGCGAGTCGCCACGGCTGACCCGGCCTGATCCTCGCGGACGCCGCAGCCCCTCCCGCACGTACGGGGTGCACGGCAGGCGGTGCGGGAGGACACGATGACGCGCAGGGGGTTCCGGCAGATGCTGTTCGCGATGGCGCTGCTCGGGTGCAGCGGCGGCACGGCCGGGCCGGCGAAGGCGGACGGGCTTCCGGTCGTGAGCGTTGACGCTGGGCCGACCGGGATCGGGACCGCGGACGAGGCGTTGCGCTTCGTGACCGTGCCCGCCGGGTCCGACACCGTGCTCGCCCGCGTGGCCCAGCGCGGCGGGCGGATCGAGGCATCCCGGCTGCTTCGCGGCTCCTTCACGATCCCGGCGGTCGCCTACGACGGCTCGGCGAGCGGGCTCTCGGCGGATGGGCGCACCCTGGTGCTGATCGCGCCGCGGTCGAGCTTCCCCCGCGCCCGTACCGCCCTCACCGTCCTCGACGCGCCCCGGCTCCGCACGCGGAGGGTGATCCGGCTTCGCGGCGACTTCAGCTTCGACGCGCTGTCGCCCGACGGCGCGCGGCTCTACCTCATCCAGTACGTCGCCCCGAAGGACCCGACGCGCTACCTGGTGCGTGAATACGACCTTCGCTCCGGGCGGCTCCTGCCCCACCCGGTCGTGGACCCCACCGAGCCGGACGAGGACATGCGCGGCTCGCCGATCACGCGTGCGCCGAGCCCTGACGGCCGCTGGGCGTACACCCTCTACGACGGCGCCGGCGGGACGCCGTTCGTGCACGCGCTCGACACCGCCGCGGGAGCCGCCCGCTGCATCGACCTCCACCTGCTCGCGCGCCGCGACGTGGCCGCCGCCCGCCTCTCGGTCAGCGCCGACGGGGCCCGCGTGAGCGTGGTGGACGGCGATGGGCCGGCGGCGGTGATCGACGCGGCGACGTTCCGCGTGAGCGCGCCGTTCGCGCCGATCTGGAGGTAGGGAGAGCTCGCAGGCACGCCATCCCGGCGAGGTCGGCGACGTTGGAGAGACCGTCCGAACTTCGTGATGGGAATCTCAGACGCTCCTCCATACCTCCGCTTCGGGGTCTGACCTAGCCTGGGTTCGACGGCGCGGGCGTGCACGGTCCTCGGTCCCCCCTCGAGGACGACTCACGAAGCAGCCCACGAGCGCCGCGGCAGAGCCCCTGCCCGGGTTCGGCGTCCGCACGCCGCGCCGGGCCGGGTCGCGCGTGCCCGACCGGCGATGGCGTCTGGGAGGACCTCATGACATCCAACACGGTGCTCGACGAGCGGCGCTTCGGTCTCAAGCGATCGCACGGACGCTGGATCGACGACTGGCGGCCCGAGGACCCGGCCTTCTGGTCGCAGCGGGGTGAGCGGGTGGCCCGTCGCAACCTCGGGTTCTCGATCCTCACCGAGCACATCGGCTTCTCGATCTGGAC
>JAWVEW010000183.1:0-4103 GCA_033856495.1 Miltoncostaeaceae bacterium
GCGGCGCTCTGCGCCGCGCTCGCCCTGTCGGCCCCGGCCCGCGCCGCGGCGCCGGCGGCGCCGCGGGGGCCGGCCGATCGGGCGGCGGTCGGGCGGCTGCTCTTCCTCGAGGGCTGCGCCTCGTGCCACGGCGCCGATGCCCGCGGCATGCCGGGCAGGGCGCCCTCCCTCCAGGGCGCCGGCGCCGGCGCCGCCGACTTCTATCTCACGACCGGCCGCATGCCGCTCGACGCTCCCGGCGACCCGCCGCTGCGCACACGGCCCGCCTACGGCCCCGACGACATCGCGGCGATCGTGGCCTACGTCGGCTCGCTCGGAGGTCCGCCGATCCCGGACCCCCACCCCGAGCGGGGCTCCCTGCGGGAGGGGCTCCAGGCGTTCACCGAGCACTGCGCGGGCTGCCATCAGGTCGCGGCGAGGGGCGGCATCGTGACCGGCGCGGCGGCGCCGGCGCTGGACGAGGCGACGCCGGTCCAGATCGCCGAGGCGGTCCGGACGGGCCCGTACCTGATGCCGGTGTTCCCGCCGGCGGTCATCGGCGAGCGCGAGCTCGACTCGATCATCCGCTACATCGAGCTGACCCGGGACCCGGACAACCGCGGGGGCGCCGGCATCGGGAACGTCGGCCCGATCCCGGAGGGGATGGTCGCCTGGCTGGTCGCCGGCGTCGCCCTGCTGATCGTCGCCCGGCTGATCGGCGAGCGGACCCCGTCGTGAGCGGCCTCGCGCGCGCGCTGGGCTGGGCCGCGGCGGCCCTCGTGTTGCTGCTGGCGCGCCGGCTGCGGCGCAGGCCCGAGCCGGCCCAGCTTGCGCCGCCGCCCGCGGAGGACGCGAGCCCCGCTCCGCCCGAGCACCTGCCGGACCCGCGCGCCGAGCTGTGGGTCGCGGGCCTGCTGGGGCTCGCCGCGCTCCTCGCGGCCGGCTTCGTGGTCGTCGACGTGCTCGATCCGCGTCACGCGACCCAGCTCATGGGCCTCTGCCTCGGCCTCTGCCTGGCGGCGCTCGCCGCCGCCGCCGTGCTGGCCGGCAAGCGCCTGGTCGCCCAGGAGACGGCGGTCGAGGAGCGCCCGCAGCTCGAGCATCCCGAGGAGCAGGAGCGCGTCGCCGACCTCATCGAGCAGCCCCGCAGGGGCATCTCCCGCCGTCGCCTGCTGAAGGCGGCGGCCGGCGCCGCGGGCGCCGCGGTCGGCGGGGCGCTGATCGTGCCGCTGGCCTCGCTGGGTCCGGTCGCCGACCAGCAGGAGCTCCTCAAGGAGGACCCCTGGCGCAGCGGCACCCGGCTGATCGACCTCGAGGGCCGGGCCCTGGCCGCCGCGGCGGTTCCGCTGGGCGGGTTCGTGTCGGCCTTCCCCGAGGGCGCCGACCCGGAGAGCCTCGGGTCGCCGCTCGTGGTGCTGCGGATCGCGGTCGACCAGCTGCGGCTGCCGCCGGAGCGCGCGGGCTGGGCGCCGGAGGGGATCATGGCGTTCTCCAAGATCTGCACCCACGCCGGCTGCGCGATCGAGCTCTTCCGCTACCCGTTGTACGCGCCGACCTCGCCCGGGCCGGCGCTCGTCTGCCCGTGCCACTACTCCACGTTCGACGTGCGGACCGGCGGCGAGCGCACGTTCGGCCCCGCCGCGCGTCCCCTTCCCCAGCTGCCGCTCCAGATCGACGGCGACGGCCACCTTCGCGCCGGCGGCCCGCTGTCGGCGCCGCCCGGGCCGAGCTGGTGGGGCGTGCGCCTGTGATCCGCCGCGCCGTCCGCTTCCTGGACGCCCGCGCCGGCGCGTCTCCGCTCCTGCGCAGGACCCTCCGCTACGTCTTCCCGGACCACTGGTCCTTCCTGCTCGGGGAGATCGCGCTCTACTGCTTCCTGATCCTGGTGGCCACCGGGACCTACCTGGCGCTCTTCTTCGACCCCAGCCACGCCCAGGTGGTCTCCCACGGGTCCTACGCCCCGCTCGACGGCCTGCCGGTGAGCCGTCAGTTCCAGTCGACCGTGGACATCTCGTTCAAGGTCACCGCCGGCCTGCTGATGCGCCAGACCCATCACTGGGCGGCGCTCGTCTTCCTGGTCGCAATCACCCTCCACCTGTTCCGCATCTTCTTCACCGGCGCCTTCCGGAAGCCGCGCGAGCTGAACTACATGGTCGGCCTGACCATGCTCGCACTGGCGCTGCTCGAGGGCTACGCCGGCTACTCGCTGCCCGACGACCTGCTCTCCGGGATGGGGCTGGTCATCGGCTACTCGGTGGCGCTGTCGATCCCGGTCGTGGGCGCGAGCGTCGCGACCCTGGTCTGGGGCGGCCGCTTCCCGGGCGCCGAGGAGTTCTGGTCGCGGCTCTACATCGTCCACGTGCTGGTGCTGCCGGTGCTGATCGGCGCCCTCATCGCGGTTCACCTCGTCCTGATCGCCCGCCCGCGCCACACGGACTTCCCGGCGCCCGGGCGCACCGAGCGCCGGGTGAGGGGGACGCCGCTCTGGCCCGGCTACGCCCTGCGCTCGGGCGGCCTCTTCCTGGCGACCGCCGCGGTGCTGGTGCTGCTGGGGGGGCTCGTGCAGATCAACCCGGTCTGGCAGTGGGGGCCCTTCCACACCTACCTGTCCACCAACGGTGCCCAGCCGGACTGGTACCTGGGGTGGCTGATCGGGGCGCTGCGGCTGATGCCGCCGATCGAGCCGCACGTCTTCGGCTACACGCTCTTCCCGAACCCGTTCTTCGGCGGGGTGCTCTTCCCGATGATGGTCTTCGGGCTCCTCTATGCGTGGCCGTGGCTGGAGCGGAGGTTGACCCGCGACCACGCCGTGCACCACCTGCTGGACCGCCCGCGGGACCGCCCCCGGCGCACCGCGCTCGGGGCCGCCTTCTTCGGCTTCGTCGCGGTGATCTTCCTCGCCGGCTCCGCCGACCGCATCTTCCTGGCCTTCGGGATCCCCTACGAGGGCCAGATCTGGTTCTTCCGCGCGGCCGTGTTCTGGGTCCCGGTGGCGGCCTACTGGCTCACCAGGCGGGTCTGCGAGGAGCTTCGGGACCTCGACGCCCACCCCCTGCGCGGCTGGCGAGGCCGGGTCGTGCGCCGGACCGAGGCCGGCGGCTTCGCGCCGGCGGGGGCCTCGACGCCGCCGGCCGACGGCGCGCCGGCGACGGCCCGGCCAGGCGCCGGGCCGGCGCGGCCGGGCGCGGACTGACTCAGTGCTCGGCGCCGTCCGTGTGCAGGGCGTCCAGGTAGTCGCCGTAGCCGGACGCGCTCGCCCACTCGGTCGCGCTCTCCACCGCCGTGCCCTCGCCCCACTCGCTGAAGGTGGTGACGAGCTGGAAGGACGCGCCCGAGGCGATCATCGCCCGGATGTTCGCCCGCCAGCGGGACAGGTCGCGATCGAGCCGGGGGCCCGGCTCGCCCGGCTTGTTGAAGCTCGGGGAGATCGTGAAGGAGTAGGGGGCCTGGTTGGAGGCGGGGACGGCCGGCCCGTACTGGTGCCATCCGTCGGGCTGGCTCGCGCAGCCCTTGAAGCCCACGAATACCTTCAGGACGAGGTAGGCGCCGACCGTGTTGGCCTGCTTCCAGCGGTCGGCCATCGCGCAGGCGTCGCCGGCCTGCGCCCAGACGAAGATCACGAAGCGCCCGTCGATGCGCAGGAAGCTCGGGTCGCCGGCGTAGCGGTCGCGGATGTATGTCAGGTCGGCGCGGATCTGCGCGACGCTCGGGTCGGCGCTCCCCTCGGGCTCGTAGTAGAGGGTCCAGCGGAAGCCGGTTCCGGCCGCTCCGGCGAGCAGGGCGGAGACGCGTCCGTCGGTCATCGTGCCCTGCCCCCACCACGAGGAGATCCCGGCCGCGATCTTCCCGTACTTCATCGCCTCGATGTGCTGCCGGATCACGGCTGGCGCGGAGGAGTCGTAGAACCCGAGGCTCGGGTGGTACATGGTGAAGGGGTTGAACCCCTGCTGGTTCCAGGCCTCCGGGAACCAGGGGTAGTAGACGGCGGCGCGCATCGGGAAGGGGGACCCGGGCGCCGCCGCGGTGGTGGCCGAGGCCGGCGCGGAGGCGGGGGAGGCGTTTCCGGCGGCGTCGACGGCGACGACGACGTAGGAATGGGGGCTTCCGGCCGCGAGCCCGGCGTC
>JAWVEW010000184.1:0-6412 GCA_033856495.1 Miltoncostaeaceae bacterium
GACGACCGGCTCCTCCCGCTCACCGACGTCTTTCCCACCGGCTACCACGCCGCCGTCTGCGCCCGCGTGGGCATCGGGGACAACGTCGTTGTGATCGGCGACGGGGCCGTCGGCGTCATGGCCGCCCACGCGGCTCAGCTGCTCGGGGCCGCGAACGTGATCCTGAGCGGTCATCACGACGACCGCCTCGCGATCGGGGCCCGTCTCGGCGCGACCCACACGATCAACACCACGAACGTGGACCTGGCCGAGGCGGTGGCGGAGACGCTCGACGGCTCGAGCCCGGACGCGGTCCTCACGACCATCGCGAGCCCCGACACGATGCGCCAGTCCTGCGCGCTCGTGCGCCCCGGGGGGGCCGTCGGGTGGGTCGGGATGGAGGTGTTCCTGGGGGACCCGGAGCCGTTCCCGTGGCAGGACATCTTCCTCAAGAACGTGACGATCAGCGGCGGGGTCGCGCCCGTGCGCCGCTACCTGCGCCACTTCTGGCCGCTTCTGGAGCAGGGACGGCTGGACCCCTCGCCGGTCCTCACCCACGACCTGCCGCTGCAGGAGGGGGCGAGGGGCTACGAGATCATGGCCACGCGCGAGGACGGCTCATGCAAGGTCGCGGTGACCCCCTGAGGCGGTAGGCCGGCGCGCCGCGCCTCTCAGCCCGAGGCGGCGCGCAGCGCCAGGGGTTCCGGGACGTCCTGCGGCGCCGGCTCGTAAATCAGGGTCGGCGCCATCGCGAGGAACGCGCGCGTCGCGTCCAGGCGCTCCCCGCAGGCGCGGTAGCGCGGCGACTCGGCCAGCTCGCGACGCGGCGCAGCCGGGTCGGCGCGGACGCCCTGGGGGCCCACCTCGGCCAGGCCCAGCTCGCGCAGGACCGCCAGCGCCCGCCCGACGAGCCGCGGCGGGCGCATGATCGGGCCCTCGCCGAGAAGCAGCCGCTCCAGCTCCGGACCCCACGGCCGCGCCCGTCCGTCGCGCAGCGCGATCCAGAGGGCGGTGACCGCGGGGCGGAGCTCCCACTCGGCCGCCGCGGCCTCGGCGGCGAAGCGGATCTCCTCCGGGCCGTAGACCAGGTGCAGCCAGCGCCCGCCGGCCCGTGCGGCCACCCAGCCCGCCGCCGCGGCGTCCGCGGGCGGGTCCACCAGGACGATGTGCGCGCCGGCGGGCGGCTCGACCGCGGCCAGCACCTCGTAGTCGACCATCGCCATCAGCGGGCCGCCGCGCGCCAGCGCGAGCCGCGCGCGCAGCGCCGAGCGATCGCAGCGCGCTCCGCCGAGGGCGCCCGCCTCGGCGCCGAGGCGGGCCGGCTCGAGCGCGCCCTCGAGCGCGGGCCGGCGCCTGGCGACGTCGCTCACGACGGCCACCACGCCGCCGTCGGCGCCCGCGAGCGCCGCGAGCGCCGCGAGGGCGGCGCCCTCGCCGCGGCGGTCGCGGACCCCCAGCGGCCGGCCGGCCGGCGGGGGCGCCGGAAGGCCGTCGGGCGCGTCCACCGCCGCCAGCAGCGCGTCGCCGCCCAACCGCTGCGGGCAGCCCGCGTCGCAGCCCTGGCGGCAGAGCCCGCGCACCGGCTCGCGGGGCGCCTCCAGCGGCTCGAGGGCCTCGAGCGTCACCTGTGGGCTCACCAGGTCCTGCCAGCGGTCCACCGACAGCCGCACGACCGCGTCGTGGCGCGCGTTCGCGTCGATCCCGGGCGCGCGGGCGCCGAGCCCGAACCCGATCGCGCGCAGGTGGGCGCCGCCGGCGCGCAGCCGGATCTGGAGGTGGCGTCCCTCCCCCACCCGCACCGCCCCCCCGACCTCGCAGCCTGCCAGCAACAGCCGCACCTCAGGGTTTCCGTTCCCGAACGGGGCCAGCTCCTCCAGCGCCTCAGCGGTGCCGAGGCCGAGGTCGCGCGGGCCGACGACCGCGTCCACCGCCCGGACGCGCGCGCGCGCGATGGCGGCCCGGGCGCCCCGCGCCGCGGCCGCCAACTCCTCGCGGAAGCGCGGCACGTCCTCGTCGCGCAGCTCCAGGCCGACCGCGCCGGCGTGGCCGCCCCAGCGCACCAGCGTGCCGCTGGAGGCCGCCACCAGCCCGTGCAGGTCCACCCCCGGCAGGCTTCGCCCCGAGCCCTTGGCGCGGCCCTCGGTCCGGGAGAGGGCGATGGCCGGACGCCCGAAGCGCTCCACGAGGCGGGCCGCGACGATGCCGACCACGCCCTCGTGCCAGCCCTCCCCCATCACCACGATCGCGTCCGCCTCGCGCTGCTCGGCCGGCGAGGCCTCGACGATCGCGATCGCCTCCTCGGTGACCCGCTGCTCGGCCTCACGCCGGTCGAGGTTGAGCCGGTGCAGCTCGGCGGCGAGCGGCGCGGCGGCGTCGCGGTCCGGGCTCAGCAGCAGCTCGAGCGCCCGGTCCGGATGCGCCATGCGGCCCGCGGCGTTGATGGAGGGCGCGATCTGAAAGCCGAGCGCCCGCGCATCGAGCGCCCGGGGCGGGACGCCCGCGGATGCGCAGAGCGCCGCGATCGCCGGGCGCGGCGACGTCCGCATCGCCGCCAGGCCGCGGGCGACCAGACGGCGGTTCTCGCCCACGAGGGCCACCGCGTCGGCCACCGTGGCGAGCGCCACCAGGTCCAGCGCCTCCTCCGCGGGCGGCGCGTGCCCGGCGCCGAGCGGCGCCGCGGCCCGGGCCGGATCGCCGTCCAGCAGGGCGGCCAGCGCCTGCGTCACCTTGAAGACCACCCCGGCCGCGCACGGCAGCGGGCCATCGGCGCGCCCCAGCGCCGGGTTCGCCAGGATCGCCGGCGGGCGCTGACCGCCCGCCAGGTGGTGGTCGCAGACGATCGGCTGCATCCCCAGCTCGACCGCCAGCCGCAGCGGCTCGACTGCGCTCGTGCCGCAATCGACGCAGGCCAGGACGCGGCAGCCCTCGTCCGCCAGGCGCTCGACGGTGGCGGCGTTGACGCCGTACCCGTCCGTGAAGCGGTTGGGGAGGAACGCCCGCACCCGGGCGCCTCGGGTCTCGAGCGCGCGAACGAGGATCGCGGTCGCGGAGATGCCGTCGCAGTCGTAGTCGCCGTGCACGACGATCGGCTCCGAGCGGCGGACGGCGAGCGCCAGCCGCTCGGCTGCCTCGACGACCCCGGGGATCGACTGCGGCGGCTCGAGCGGCGCGGTGGGATCGGCCGCCGCCAGGAACGCCCGGGCGGCCTCGGGGTCCGCCATGCCGCGGCGCACGAGCGCCCACGCGACGGGCTCGGGGCACCCGAGCGCCGCCTCCACCGCCACCACGTCCGCATACCGCACCCGTGCGGCCCGCCAGGCCACTAGCGACTCACCCCAGACCCTCCGCTCCGAAACCGGATCAACAGCCTAGGAACCGAATCGGACGGAGGGCCCGGAAACGAGCACGAGCAGACCTAGAAACGGCCGGATCGTGCGATCCCGAAGGCCAGCCAGGCGGCCACGGCGAAGGCCGCGAGGAACCCCGGAATCGAGATCACCGCGATGCCGACCACCTGCGGGCCGGCGTCCGCCAGCGTCCCGATGAGGGACGAGGCCACGAAGAGCGCGAGCGCCAGCAGCGCCAGGGCCAGCCGGTTCGCCGACTTCTCGATCTTGTCCGTGTGCTCGCTGAAGCCGGCCTGGTCGATCGTGATCCTCAGCTCGCCGTCCCGCAGCTCCTGGAGCAGCTCCGAGACCTGGAAGGGGTACTCGAGGAAGGCCTCCGCGTAGCGCTCGAGGTTGCCCTGGGTGCGCTCGACCACCTTGTCGGGCCGGAAGCGCTGGGTGACCATGCGCCGCGCGTAGGGCCGCGCCGTCTCGAAGACGTTGAAGTCGGGGTAGATCTCCAGGCCCACGCCGGCCAGCGTCGCGATCGCCTTGTCGAGCAGCGCCCAGCGGGCGGGGAGCTCGATGTTGAGCCGGTAGATCGTCTGGAAGACCTCGCGCAGCAGCTCCCGAGCGTCGATCTCCGCCAGCGCCACGCCGTAGTAGCGCTGGAGGATGATGGCCAGCTGGTCCCGGAAGTCCTCCTCGAGCTCGGGCGGGTAGCGCACGCCCAGCTCGCGCAGCCGTCGCGGCAGCCGGTCCACCTCCTGGTCGACGATGTCGAGGAAGAGGCGCACGGCGGCCTGGCGGTCGCGCGGCGTGAGCTGGCCCACCATGCCGAAGTCGACCAGCGCGAGCCGGTCCGGCGTCTGCATCAGCACGTTCGCCGGGTGCGGGTCGGCGTGGAAGAAGCCGTGCAGGAAGACCATCTTCATCCACGTCTCGGCCACCCGGTGGGCGAGCGCGCGCCGGTCCTCCAGCGACAGCGCCTCGAGGTCGAGGTGGGCCAGGGACGTGCCGCCCACGCGCTCCATCGTGATCATCCGCGCGCTGGTCTGGCGCCAGTAGATCCTGGGGACGTGGACCGTCTCGTCGTCGGCGAAGTTCCGGCGGAAGACCTCGGCGTTCCGCGCCTCTGCGCGGTAGTCGAGCTCGTGGCGCACGCTGCGCGCGAACTCGTCGACCAGGCCCACCAGGTCGATGAAGTTCAGCCGCTTCACCCGCTCCTTCGCCACCCGGGCGGCCTGGTAGAGGAGCTGGATGTCGGCCTCGATCTGCCGCTCCGCGTCCGGCCGCTGGACCTTCACCACCACCTCCTGGCCCCCCGGCAGGGTGGCCCGGTGGACCTGGCCGATCGACGCCGCGGCGATCGGCTCCTCGTCGAAGGAGAGGAAGACCTGCTCGATGCGCAGCCCGAGCTCCTCCTCCATGACCCCGCGCACGGCCTCGAACGGCACCGGGCGGGCCGCGTCCTGCAGCGCCCGCAGCTCCTGCACGATGTCCTGGGGGAGGAGGTCCGGGCGAGTGGACAGCAGCTGCCCGAACTTGACGAAGGTGGGCCCGAGCTCGTCGAGCATCGCGCGCACCCGCCGGCCGCGCGGGGCGCCGCGAAGGTCCGGCTGATCGGCGCTGAGGGGGGCGGGCGCGACGGCGCCTGCGCCTGCGCCGTCGCTGGAGCCGCGGCTGAGGAGGTAGCCGAAGCCGTACCGGGCGGCCACCTGGGCGATCTCGCGCAGCCGCGCCAGGTTCTGTCGCCGCTCTCCCCGAGGGGGCGTCATCGGGGCCAGGGTACCAGGGGGTGAGGATGCGGCTGCCGGCCGTGCCGGGACCGGGAAAATGGGCACTCGGTCGCGCGCCGCCCCCCGCGGCACGCGACCGAGGACAAGCGTCCCGAGGGACGCCGAGTGGGGCCTACCGGACCTGGTAGGTCCCCCGCGCCGCGAACGGACCCCCAGCGCGGGCGGCGATGCGCACGATGAATCCCTCGCTGGTGGGCGCGAAGCCCGGGTCGGTGATGACGGCGACGTCGGACGGGTCGCAGTTGAGCGTCTCGGAGACGTCCAGGACCAGCGTGCCGGGCGTGGCGTGCTCGCAGGGGCCGCGCCGCCAGCGCCGCGGCGCCTGGTCGGGCTCGGCGAAGGCGACGACGGTCACGACCTCCTCGCCGGCCTCGGCCGCATAGCCGCCCAGGGCGAACGATCCGCCGCCCGGACCGAACGGCGCGCCGTTGCCGATGACGCCGTGCACGAACGGCAGCGCCTCGGCCACCCGGTGGTCCACCGAGGGCCCCATGCTGGTCGGCCGCAGCCGCGCCCAGCGGTCGATCGGCGGGCGAGGCGGGGTGGCGGCCGGCGCGTCCGCGCCGATGCGGGTGGCGGGGGCCATCGTGGCCCAGCGATGGAGTGGGTCCATGGCGGGGCCGTCGGCCTCGATCGTTACGCCGACCGGCTCCTCCAGCGCATGGAGCGGCGTGGACGGCGCCTCCCAGGCGTCGTTCTCGTCCACCGGCGCGGGCTCGGCGGGGTCGGGCTCGAAGTAGGGATGGTGCGCGAAGACGGGCTCGGCCTCGACGACCGGCTCGGCCTCGACGAACGGCTCGAAGGCGACCGGGGGCACGGGCTCGGCGACCGGCTCCGGCTCGGCGACCGGCTCCGGCGCGAAGTGCGCCTCCGGGACGTGCTCGTCGGCCACCGGGGAGGGCTCGTCCCAGGAGAGCGGCTCGGCGGCGGGCTCGGGCGTCCAGGTCTCCGCGGCGGCGACGGCCTCGTCGTCCTGCTCCTCCTCCGCCTCGACGACCCAGCCGCTGGCGGGGTCGAACGCCTGGTTCGGGTCGACCTCGTCCCAGGACGACTCCGCCCGCGCGGCAGGCTCCTCGGCCACGAGCTCGAGCGCAGGCTCGTCGGTCATGGGGGCCTGCATCGGATCGACGTCGTCCTGCTTCGGGGCCGGCCACGACATTCCGACCTCGCCGGGCAGGGGCCAGCCAGGCTCGGTGATGACCTCGTCCGTCGACCAGACGGCGATCTCCGGCTCCTCGTCAGCCTGCGCCTGCACGTCCTCCATCTCGGGCCAGGCGACTGCCTCGTCCTCGTCGACGGGCGGCGCGA
>JAWVEW010000185.1:0-13880 GCA_033856495.1 Miltoncostaeaceae bacterium
AAGACGCGCAGCCCGCCCGTCCGGAGGGCGAGGCGGGCATCGTCGGGCTGGAGCTCGTGGCCGCGCATCGAGGCGCTGCGCCAGCGCAGCGGCGCCGGGAGCACGTCCTCGCTCGTACGGGCCCGCGCCAGGACCGAGAGGTCGGTCGTCCCCACGATCTGCGTGGGCGGCGTGACAGGTGTCGGGGAGGCGACCCACCGCTCGCCCTCGGCGCGAACGTAGGGCGCGCGGTTCGGGTTCCCCAGGCAGTCGGCAGGCGCGCTCGGGTCGTCGGAGGGCAGGATCACCTGGCAGCGGGGAAGCGACGGTGCGAACGTCCCGTCCGGCGCCCGCAGGAGGCCACTCACCAGGCCGGTCCAGAGGTCGTAGCCCACGGGCGCCGCCGGGTCGAGCGCGATGCGCCCGTCCTCGAGCACGCGCACCACCTTCCCCCCCGGAAGCGGGTCGGTGAGGGTCACCCCCGCCGGGACGATGCCGCGGCGCTCCCGGACGGCGTAGTAGTCCCTGATCGCCGTTGCATAGGAGGTCCCCGCGGGGAAGAGCAGCGCCGGGCGCATGGGCAGCTCGCTGATCCGCGGCGGACGGGTGCGCGCATAGCCGCCGGGCAGGATGTCGGTGCGGGGCAGAGCGAAGGCGTACACGCCCCGGCCGCCGGCCGGGACGTCGGCGGTGGTCCAGCGCACAGCAGCGAGCGCCCCGCCCGCCACGACAAGGCAGGCCACGGCGATGGCAAGGCCGGTCCGCCGGCGTCCGCGCAGGAGCCGCGGCCAGCGGACCCGCTTGCGGCGCGAGACGCCGCGGCGCATCGCCTCCCGCCCACGGGCCGTGGAAGCGCCAGACGCGACGAGACCGTGCCGACGGGGATTTCGAGCAGCGCGGCGATCTCAGGCGGGTCGAGGTCGAGCCAGTAGCGGAGCGCGACGACGAGCCGCCGGTCGCGGTCAAGGCGCCGCACGGCGGCGAGAAGCTCATCGCGCGCGGCCATCTCCGCATACGCGTCGGGCGCGACCATCTCGGGCGGCCCGGCAGCGGACACCTCTCGCCGGGTGGCGCGCAAGTGGTTCAGCGCCTGGTTCACCGCGATGCGCCGAAGCCAGGGACGGAAGGGCCGCGAGCGGTCGAAGGACGCGAGCGAGCGGAACCCGCGCTCGACCGCCGCCTGGGCGGCATCGCCCGCGCGCTCGCCGAGCACCACGTACGCGGCATACCAGGCCGCCTGCCAATGGCGGGCGAAGAGCACGTCGGCGGCCGCCAGCGACCCCCCCAGCGCCCTTTCGACCAGCTCGCTGTCGGTGGGATCCTCCACGACCACACCCCCTCTACACGCCGGACGGGCCTTGGGCTCCCAGCCGACCTGCTTTCAGTTCAGGCCGGCGGGTACTCAGCCCGATGCGCCGGCATCGTCACGGCTCACGCACGCCGGGACCGACGGCGTCTCGGGAACGCCGGCCGCGACGCCCACCGCGTCGGCCACGAGCGCCTCCACCAGGCCGGGGACCGTGTAGGCGGCCGCCTCCGCGTGCACCGTGAGGCCTGCCGCCCGCGCGGCGGCGCTGGTGATCGGCCCGATCGACACGACGCGCAGCCGCCCGGCGCGCTCGCGCTGGCCGGGGTCGAGGGGCGCCATGAAGTTGCGAACGGTGGACGACGAGGTGAAGGTCAGGTAGTCGGCTGCGAGGGCGGCCTCCAGCGCCGACCGCTCGGGCGGCTCAGCGCGGGTGTCGTAGAGCGCCACCTCCTCGACGACGGCCCCCCGCGCGCGAAGGCCCTGCACCAGGTCGGGCCGCGCCTCGCGGGCGCGGGCGACCAGGGCGCGTCTGCCGGAGAGCGCGAACCCCGCCAGCGCCTCCAGGATCCCCTCCGCGACGAAGCGCTGCGGCACCAGGTCGGCACGCACCCCGTGCGCGGCGAGCCGGTCGGCCGTCGCGGGGCCGATCGCGACCACCGTCGTGGCCCCGGAGAGCGCGCGCGCGTCGGCGCCGCGCTCGGCGAGCCGCGCGAACAGCTGGTCGACGCCGTTGGCGCTGGTCATGACCAGCAGGTCGTAGCCGCCGATCGCCGCGCACGCGGCGTCGATCTCCCGCCCGCCCGGCACCGGGTCGATCCGGATGGCGGGCAGCTCCACCACCTCCGCCCCCAGCGCGCCCAGGGACGCCGCCAGGTCGCTCGCCTGCGCGCGGGCACGCGTGACGACCACGCTCCGTCCCGCCAGCGGGCCGGCCTCGAACCAGGCGAGCCGGCGGCCGAGCTCGGCCACCGCGCCCACCACCACCACGGCGGGCGCGTCGAGACCGGCCTCCCGGCTGGCGGCGGCGATCGTGGCCAGTGTGGCGATGATCGTCCGCTGGCGCGCCGTGGTGCCCCACTGCACCGCCGCCGCCGGCTCGTCAGGCGGGCGCCCGCCCGCGATCAGCGCTCCCGCGATCGCGTCGAGCCGCCCCATCGCCATGAGCAGGACGATCGTGCCGCGCAGGCGGGCCACCGCCTCCCAGTCCGTGCCCAGCGGGTCGTCGGGCTCCAGGTGGCCGCTCACCATCGTGAACGCGTGGGCCAGCCCGCGCTGGGTGAGGGGGATGCCGGCGTAGGCCGGCGCGCCGATGGCGCTGGTGATGCCCGGCACCACCTCGAACCGCACCCCGGCCGCGGCCAGCGCCTCGGCCTCCTCGCCGCCGCGGCCCAGCACGAACGGGTCGCCGCCCTTCAGCCGCACGACCGTCCGCCCGGCGCGGGCGCCCGCGATCAGCAGCGCGTTGATCTCCTCCTGGCGCATGCGCGCGCGGCCGGGCGCCTTGCCGGCGTTGACCAGCTCGGCGCCGGGACGGCAGAGCGGCAGCGCCGTCTCGGTGCCGAGCCGATCGTGCACCACCAGGTCCGCGCGCTCCAGCACGCGCCGGCCCTTGACCGTGAGCAGATCGGCGTCGCCCGGCCCGGCGCCGACCAGGTAGACGATCCCGCTCACCGCCGTTTCCGTTCCCGGACGCGCATCGGCGCGATTATCGCGCCGCGGCTCCCAGGGCGCCGGCGGCGGCGGCGCCGAGCGCCTCCGCCTCGTCCGCCATGCCCTCGAGCACGGTGCGCTCGAGGCGCGAGAGGTCCGGCGCGGCCAGGACGGCGCGCAGCCGGATGCGGTCGCCGTACGGCTCGCAGAGGGCGCCGACCGGCGCGAGGCAGCCGCCGCCCAGGCCGCGCAGGAACGCGCGCTCGGCCAGCAGGCAGCGGTGGGAGGCCGGATCGTCGAGCGCGTCCGCCAACGGCTCGAGCTCGGGCCGGTCCCGCCGCCCCTCGATCGCGAGGCAGCCCTGGCCCGGCGCCGGCGTGCAGAGGTCCACCGCCAGCGGCTCCGCACCGGCCGGCGCGAGGCCCAGCCGGGCGAGGCCGGCCGCGGCCAGCACGAGGGCGTCGGCCTGGCCCTGCGCCAACTTGCGCAGCCGCGTGTCGACGTTGCCGCGGATGTCCTGAACCCGCAGGTCCGGGCGCTTCCAGAGGAGCTGCGCGCGCCGGCGCGGGCTGCCGGTGGCCACGCGGGCGCCGCGCGGCAGCACGGCCAGCCCGCCGGGCGGCCCGACCAGCACGTCGCGGGGGTCGGCGCGCCCCGGTACGGCGAGGATCGCGAGCGGCTCCGGGAGCTCCGTCGGCAGGTCCTTGGCGCTGTGGACGGCGAGGTCGGCGCGGCCGTCGAGCAGCGCCTCCTCCAGCTCGCGCACGAAGAGCCCCTTGGTGGAGCCCTCGGCGATCCCGGCGCTGCGGCGGTCGCCGCTGGTCACCAGCGGCACCAGCGCGACCTCGTGCCCCAGCGCGCGCAGGGCCCCGGCCACCTCCTCGCTCTGCGCCATGGCGAGCGGCGAGCGCCGGGTGGCGATCCTCAGGAGGACGGCGAGGGGTCCTTCGCGGGTTCGCCCACGGCGAGCCCGAAGAGGGTGCGCAGCGTCTCCAGCTCGCGCAGCCCCTCGCCGGTCATCGCGGCCTCGCGCGCGCGCACCGTGGGCTCGTGCAGCAGCTTGTTCACGATCGCCTTGGTGAGCACCTCGACCCGCTGTCGGTCGCGCTCCGACAGCGACTCCCACTGGCCGGCGAGCTTGCCGAGCTCGCCGCTGCGGATCTCCTCGGCCCGCGCCCGCAGCGAGCTGATCGTGGGGGCCACGGCAAGCCCCCGCCGCCAGTCCGCGAACCGGCGCAGCTCGACGGCGACGAGCGCAGCAGCCCGCTCGGCCTCCAGCAGGCGGCCGTTCAGGTTCGCCTCGACCACCCGCTCCAGGTCGTCGATGTCGTGGAGCACCGCGCCGGGCACCTCGCGGATCGCCGGGTCGAGGTCGCGGGGGACCGCGATGTCGATGAGCACGATCGGGCGATCGGGACGGGCCGCGGCCGCGCGCTCGACGTCGTCGCGGCGGATGATCGCATGGGGCGCCTCGGTGGAGGAGATCACGATGTCGGCCGCAGCCAGCTCCTCGGCCAGCCGGTCGAAGCCGACGCCGATGCCGCCGAGGGGCTCGGCCAGCGCGCGCGCCGTGCCCACGGTCCGGTTCGCCACGACGACCGTGCAGGCGCCCTGCTCCGCCAGCGCGCGAGCGGTGAGCTCGGCCACCTGTCCGGCGCCGATCAGGAGCACCCGCCGCCGGGTCAGGTCCGGCGCCGCCTCGCGGGCGAGCTGCACCGCCACCGCCGCCACGGAGGTCGGCCCCACGCCGATCCGGGTCTCCCGGCGCACCCGCTTGCCGACCTCGAGGGCCTGGCGGAAGAGGTGGTCGAGCTGTGGGCCGACCGCGCCCTCCTCGGAGGCGAGCTCGAAGGCCTCGCGGACCTGCCCCTGGATCTCGCTCTCCCCCAGCACCATCGAATCGAGGCTCGCGACCACCCGGAAGAGGTGCGCGGCCACGCGCTCGTCGCGGTGTCCGTAGCGCGCGCACTCCAGCTCGGGACGGCTGATCAGCGTGTGCGCCACGAGCGCCTCGCAGAGGGCCTCCTCGGCCGCGGCGAGGTCGTCCGCGACGGCGTAGGGCTCGGTGCGGTTGCAGGTGGAGAGCGCCACCGCCTCCTCGGCCGCCCCCGCTGCGCGCAGGTCGCGCAGCAGCGCCCGGGCGGCAGGCTCGGCGAGCGCCGCCTTCTCGCGCTGCTCGATGCGCGCGGTCTTGTGCGAGAGGCCCACGACGATGAGGCCCATCAGCCCGCCCCGATCGCGCCGGCGACCGGCGCCGGGGCGAGGAGCGCCTCGCGGGCCACCTGCCGCGCGCCATCGCCGTCGCCGGCGGCGAGCCGTTGGAGGGCGTCCGTGGCGAGGACGCGCGCGATCGCCCGCCGCCGGTCCCCGTGGCCGGGCACCGCGGCGAGGAGCTCGGGCCGAAGCTCGCCCAGCAGCGCGGCCAGCTCGCCCCACTCGGGGCCGTAGCGCACCTCCAGCTCGGCCCGCAGCTGCCGGGCCAGCCCCGGGCTGGCGCCGCCGGTCGAGACCGCGATCGTCAGGTCGCCCCGCCGCACCGAGGAGGCGCCGACGAAGCTCCCGAGCTCCGGCTCGCCGGCCACGCTGACCGGGATCCCGCGGGCGCCGGCGTCGCGCGCCACCGCCGCGTCGGCCTGCCGCACCCCGGCGGCCGCGATCGCCAGGACGCAGCCGTCGAGGTCGCCGTCGCGGTACTCGCGCTGCAGGTGCTCCAGCGCGCCGGCATTCACCAGCTCGGCAAGGCGGGGCACGAGCGTGGGGCTCACCAGCCGCACGAGGGCGCCGTGGCGGATCAGCCGCTCGACCTTGGCGGCCCCCGCGGGCCCGCCGCCGACCACCAGGCAGCGGCGCCCCGCGAGGTCGAGGAAGATCGGGTAGAGCGGCCGCCCGCCCGCGGCGCCCCTCATCGCGGCTCCGTCTCCAGCGCGCGGGCCAGCAGCTCCACCTCGCGGGCGATGCGGGCGGTGCGCATGCCGACCACCACCACGTACAGCAGCAGCACGAACCACATCACCGCGTACGCCCCGACGACGTACTGGGCCCCGGTGGACACCTACGCGACCGAGACGGGGTCTGGGTCCGGGGCCTCCAGCCGCAGCTTCAGCCGCCGCAGCGCCCGGTCGGCGCGGCGCTGGAGCAGCTCGAGCTCGAGGAGGGCGGCGAAGAGGGCGAGCATCGCGGCCTGGCTGACGATGAACCACACCAGCATGCTGGACGGCATGTTGGCCCCCCCGCGGGTGAAGACCACCGGGTGCACGAACGAGTTCGCCACGCGCACCGAGTAGAAGGAGAGCGGAACCGAGACGAACGCGGAGACGGCGTAGATGGCCGAATAGCGCATCCGGCGGTCGTCCTCGAGCGACGAGCGCAGGGCGAAGTAGGCGCCGTAGAGGAGGATCACGATCAGGTAGGTGACCAGGCGCGGGTCGCTCCAGACCCACCAGGTGCCCCAGGAGGCCTTCGCCCAGATGGAGCCGGTGATGACCACCAGCACGGCGAACATCAGGCCGAGGCCGATCGATGCCGATGCGACCTCGTCGTAGCGACGCTCCCGCCGGCGAAGGTAGAGCACCCCGCAGACGCAGGAGACGAGGAAGGCCACGAGCGAGGCGATCGCGATCGCGACGTGGAAGTAGAAGATCTTCTGGATGATCCCCTGGTCGGCGTCCTCGGGGGCCACGAAGAAGATCCCGATGACGGCGACGGTCGTGAGGAGGGCGGCGAGGCCGCCGGTGATGGCGAGACGCCTGCTGCCGACCGCCTCAATCATCGAAGACGGACTCGTACGTCGCATAGGCCACCAGGCCGAACAGTACCGCATAGGCACCGAGGAACAGGCAGTAGCCGCGGTACTCGGAGAGGTCGTTCGCCCCGCCCGCGACGGCGCGAGTGGCCCCGGCGGCCGCGATCACGAGCGGCAGCAGCGAGGGCAGGAAGAGCACCGGCAGCACGAGCTCGCGAGCCCGCGTGAAGGCCGCGAGCGACGCGATCAGGGCGCCGAGGATGCCGATCCCGACGTCTGCGATCAGGCACACCAGGAAGATCCAGCCAAGGTCCCCGACGAAGGATCCGCGGATGAAGAAGACGCCGACCAGGGGGACCACGAGCAGCTCCACGGCAACCAGGTAGCCCATGATCGAGAGCGCCTTGGCGACCATCAGCAGCATGCGGCTCACGGGCGCCGCGAGCAGGCCGTCCAGCGAGCGGCCCTCGCGCTCCGGGACCCAGCTGCGCCCGACGCCCAGCACCGCGGTGAGGGCGATCGTCACCCACAGCAGACCCCCCGCGAGCGGCGTCAGGTCGCGGCCGCCGGCGCCGAAGCCGAACTGGAAGATCACCATCGCCACCACCGCGAAGAGCGCCATCGCGACCACGGTGTCGCGGGTCCGCAGCTCCAGGCGCAGGTCCTTGAGCAGCAGCGCCCTCAGCTGGCGGAGCGCCCTCGGCTTCACGCCCGGGCCACGGCGCCGGCGGCGACGGCCTCGTAGCGAGCGCGGAACGCGGCTGGGTCCAACCCCGCTGTGGGCTCCTCCAGCGCCACCCGGCCCCCCCGCAGCACCACCAGCCGGTCGGCGAGGGCGATGCCCCGCTCCACCTCGTGGGTCACGATGACCGCGGAGCGGCCGCTCTGGCGGTCGGCCAGCACGCGGTCGAGCAGCGCGGCGCCGAGCGCGTCGAGGCCCGCGTAGGGCTCGTCCAGCAGCAGGATGGCGGGACGGTGCAGCAGCGCCCGAGCCAGCCCCAGCCGCTGGGCCATCCCGCGGCTGAAGGTCCGCACGGGGTCGTAGGCGCGCGCGAGCAGGCCCACCTCCTCCAGGATCGAGACGATCCGCTCGCGCGGGCTGGGCACGCCGTACAGGTCCGCGTACAGCTCCAGGTTCTGGAGGGCCGTGAGGTCGAGGTAGACCAGCGGGTCGTGGGCGACGTAGCCGATCAGCCCCCGCGCCCGCGCCGCGTCCTGCGGCAGCCGGTGGCCGGCGATCGCGATCTCGCCCTGCTCCGGCCGGAGCAGGGTGGCCAGCATCCGCAGCAGGGTGGTCTTGCCGGCGCCGTTCGGGCCGAGCACCGCCAGGCGCTCGCCCTCCTCCAGATGCACGTCGACGCCGTCGAGCGCCCGGCGCTCGCCGAAGGACTTCACCAGCCCGCGGGCGACGATCAGGACAGGGCCACCTCGGCCAGCACGAAGGCAAGGAAGAGCAGCGACAGGATGCCGTTGGCGGTGCCGAAGGCGGCCTGGACCCGGCCAGGGTCGCCGGGCGCCACGATCGCGTTCTCCCAGGCGAGCACCGCTGCGCAGGCCGCCACGCCGAGGAAGTAGACGGCGCCGGCTCCCGCCGCCACGCCGGCGCCGGCCAGCAGGGCGACGGCGGCCAGGTGCAGCGCCCGGGTGAACCAGAGCGCCCGCTGCGGTCCGAAGCGCGCCGGGATCGAGCGGATGCCGTGCGCCCGGTCGAAGTCGACGTCGAGCAGCGCGTAGATCACGTCGAAGCCGGCGATCCAGGTCGCCACCGCCAGGCCCAGCAGGATCGCCGGCGCATCGACGCCGCCGGTGACCGCCAGCCAGGCGCCGACGGGGGCCATGCCGATCGTCAGCCCCAGTACGAGGTGGCACGCCCAGGTCACGCGCTTGGTGTAGGGATAGACGATGAATGCGGCCACGGGCAGCGGCCAGAGGTACCAGGTGGGCCGCGGCAGCTGGCTCACGGCGGCCAGGAGAACGACGAGGCTCGCCGCGCAGAAGAGGATCACCTGTCGCGGCAGGAGCCGTCCCGTGGGAAGCTCACGCGCGGCGGTGCGCGGGTTCAGGGCGTCGATCCTCGCGTCGATCAGCCGGTTCAGCGCCATCGCCAGCGAGCGAGCGCCCACCATCGCGAGGAGGATCCACCACATGCGGAGCGCACTCGGCACCTCCATGCGGGCGAGGAGCGCGCCGGCGAACGCGAACGGCAGCGCGAACACCGTGTGCTTGAAGCGCACGAGCCCCAGCAGGGCCGGCACGAGCGCGAGCCCCGCGGCCGGCGACGACGCGCGCGAGGAGGCCACGAGGGCGATCTTACCGTCGTCCGCAGCGGGTCGGCCGGCGCCGCCCGTCGCCGCCTGGAGGGCCGTTCGCCCGCTGTTGGCGGCGCTGGCGCTCGTCCTCGCGCCTGCGTCGGCGGCCTGGGCCAAGGTGGTCGAGCCGCCGCCGAACCCGGACGTGCTGCCGCGCGTCGTCGTGCAGGGGACCGGGCGCTTCCTCGACGTCCAGCTCGACGGCGGCCTGGTGTCGTGGATCGCCGATCCCGGCCCCGGGCTGCCACGGTCGATCGTGGCCGCGAACGGGACCGCCACCTGGGTGCCCTTCCAGGAGCCCGCCCGCGGACCCGGCGCGCTCCCGCACCGCGCCGGCTTCCCGGTGCCGTTGACCGGCGTGGAGGCGGGCGCCGCGCCCGGCGTCGCGGCGGCGATCGACGACGCCGGGGTCCGGGTGGCGTCGATCGCCGAGGCTGTCATGGCCGCCTACGCGGTGGCGAGCGCGGCCCCGGCGTCGCCGCCGATCCTCTCCGCGCCCCGGGTGGTCGCGAGCGGCCCGGCGAGCGGGCTGGTCGTGCGCTCGGGCGGCGTGTTCTGGACCCAGGCCGACGCGCTCTACCTCTTCCAGCCCGCCGCGAGCGCCCCGCGCCTGGTGGTGGCCCTCCCGGCCGGCACGACCGCCGAGGGCGCCGACGTCTCGGGCTCGACCGTCGTCTACGCCGTCGCCGCGAAGGGCCGCTCGACGCTCGTGCGCGCCGACCTGAACGGTGGCGCAGCGATCGCCCTCCTGTCCTCCCCCGGCCTGATCCAGGGCCCCGTGATCGCGGGCGGCTGGGCGGTGGTGCGCGAGCGTCGTGCGTTCGGCGCCGACGTGGTCGACCGCATCCTGGCGGTCAACCTCGCCACGCGCCGGCAGCTCACCCTGCTCCAGCGCTTCGACACGCGCGCGGGGCGGGTGTTCCTCGACCCGCCCCGTGTCGACGGGAATGCGGTCGTGGTCGTGCAGACCTACAGCCGGGCCCCGCTCGGCGACCGCGTCCTGCATCCGTCGGCGTCGGCCGGGGTGAGCGGGCTGCGCTCCAGCGTCCGCGTCATCACGCTTCCCGGGGCCGCGTAGACTCGGGCGATGATGTCGCGGATCTGGAACGTCGCCCACCGGGGCGCGTCCGCCGAGCGTCCCGAGAACACGCTCGCGGCGTTCTCGCTCGCGATCGACCAGGGGGCGGACGTCCTCGAGGCCGATGTCCGCGCCACCTCGGACGGCGCGCTCCTGATCCTCCACGACCCCACCGTCGACCGCACCACATCGGGCAGCGGGCCGCTGCGCGACATGACCGCGGAGCAGGCGCGGGCACTCGACGCCGGGGCCGGCGAGCGCATCCCGACCCTCGAGGAGGTGCTGGAGCTCGCGCGCGGCCGCATCAGGGTCAATCTCGACCTCAAGGAGGTCGAGGTCGTGGAGCCGGCCGTCCGGGCGGTGCACGCGGCGGAGATGGTCGACCAGGTGACCTACATCTCGTTCATGCCCGAGGCGTGGGACCGCCTCGACCGCCTGAGCCCCGACAGCCCGCTCGTCCACCTGGTGGACTCGGCCGCCGGCGTGGCGGGCCTGGCCATGGGCGAGGTCGGGACGCAGTCGGTGGCCGCCGGCGTGGGGATGCCCTACGGGCTGGTCAGCGCCGACCTGGTGGAGAACATGCGCCGACACGGGTACGGGGTCTTCGCCTGGACCGTCGACGACGAGGCGGAGATGCGGCGGCTGATCGACTGCGGCGTCAACGGCATCGTGACCAACCGCCCCGGGGCGCTGGCGGAGGTCCTGCGGCAGCGCAGCCGGTGACGCCGGTCATGCGCCCGACGGGCACGGCCGTCCGTCCGGACCGGTAGCCTCCCGCGCTCGTTGAGGCGCCCCGGCGCCCGAGGAAGGGAGCACGGATGACGAAGCGTGATCTGGCCCAGCGGATCGCGGACGACGGAGAGACGCCGCAGAAGCTCGCGGAGTGGGCGGTCGACGCGGTGTGCGGTGCGATCGCCTCGGCCCTCGAGCGGGGAGAGGACGTCGGCATCGCCGGCTTCGGCAAGTTCGCGGCGGTCGAGCGCGCCGCCCGTCAGGCGCGCGACCCGCGAACCGGGGCGGGCATCGACGTCCCGGCCCGGCTCGTCCCGAAGTTCAGTCCCGCGTCGGCGCTGAAGGAGTCGGTCGCGCGCGCCGGAGCCGCCCAGTCGGCCTGAACGTCGCGGTGTCGATGCGCCCCGAGGGGGGAATATCGGCCGCTCGAACCCGCTGGTCGACGAGAGGAGATCCGTGCGCCTGCTCCGCCGAGTGATGCTCGCAGCGATCGTGGGCGCCGCCGCCAGGGCGCTCCGAAAGCGCAGGGGGACCCGATCGTCGTCCGGTGAGGACGGCCGGCAGCCGCCGGGCCGCACGGAGCCGCCGGCGGCGCCCGCACGGTCCTGGCCTGACGAGTCGGGCGGGCTCGAGACCGAGGGGCCGCGCGTCGGCGACGAGGCGCTCGCCGCCGCCGTCGCCTATCCCGAGGACGCCACGCTGCTGGACCGCGTCCGCTCCGAGCTCTTCCGCGACCCGGCGCTGCCGAAGGGCCGGATCAACGTGGGGGCCGCCAACGGCGTCGTGGAGCTGCGCGGCGCGGTCGAGCCCGAGCTGATCGAGGACATCGGCACCCGGGTCGCGGCCGTGGAGGGGGTCGTGCGGGTCGACAACCTGCTCCACGCCCCCGAGGCCCCGGACGCCGCCGGCGCCTGATCGCGCCGGCGGTGTCCGGCGAGGATCACGTGACCGTCAGCGTGCCCTCCATGCCGGCTCCCCTGTGGCCGTCGACCGCGCAGTAGAACTCGTAGGTCCCGGGCTGCAGCGTCACCATGAGCTCCGCCGTCTGGCCGTCGCTGATGGTGTCGCTGACCTGCTCCACGCCGTTGCCGTCGACCTCGACGTTGTGCGGGATCGACGAGGGGTTCGTGAGGACGATCGTGATGGGCCCGGCGGGGGCGGTGAGCGACGTCTTGTCGAATGCCAGCGCCGTCGGGTCGGCCTTCAGCTCCAGCGTCGTCGCGGCGGTGCTGGGGGCGGTGGCGGTGCTGGGCGCCGTCGCCGTGCTGGGGGCGGTCACCGTGCTCGGGGCGGTGGTCGTGCTCGGGGCGGTGGTCGTGTCCGAGCCGGACGAGCTCGATCCGCAACCGGCCGCGCCGAGGGCGGCGACGCCGGCGACGGCGAGCGCGATCAGCGCGCGAGGGCGCTTCGACATGGTGGGGCTCCTTTTCCGCGGGTCTCTGCCCGGGTGCGTTCGTCGGGAATGGGTACCGGTTCCGGGCTGCCGGATCCAGGGCTCTCGGCTCGGCCCGGCTCGGATAGGGTGGCCAGCCACGTGGCGAGAGAGCTCTTCACCGCCAGCTAGGCCGCCCGCGCGCTCGGCATCAGCCTGGACACGCTGCGCCGCTGGGACCGCTCAGGCCGGCTGCGGGTGGAGCGGGATCACGCCAACCGGCGGATGGTGCCCGCGGCGGAGGTGGAGCGGCTGCGCGGGGAGCGCGGCGAGGCGCTGAGCGCACGCAACCAGCTGACCGGGGTGGTGCGCGAGGTCGTCATCGAGGGCCTGCTCGCCCAGGTCGAGGTCGACGTGACCGCGCCGGCCCGGGTCGTCGCGGTGATCACGCGGCAGTCCGCAGAGGAGCTCGACCTGCGCCCCGGCGTCGGCGTGACGGCGGTGGTCAAGGCGACCTCGGTGATGATCCGGCGCTGATCCCTCAGGCGGGGAGGGACGCGGCCGGGTAGCGGGCGGGGCGCCCGCAGACCGCGCCCCAGAACTGGTCGCCGTGGTCGAAGTGCCACCATTCCTCCACGTAGGCCGTGAAGCCGTGCGACGCCATCGTCCAGAAGAGGGTGCGGCGCAGCTCCCGCGCCGGGCAGTCGGCTCCCTCCAGCGCCAGGGCGCCCGCCTCGGGCACGAAGGCGTCGAACGGCGTGCCGAGGTCGAGCGGCCTTCCGTCGCCGTCCGCCAGCGTGAGGTCCACCGCGCCGCCCGTGAGGTGCGGGGGCGGGGAGCCGGGGTCGGGGCGCGGCGGCGTCACGTAGCGCGCGGCGGCATCCTCGAGGGCGTCGGCGGGCCAGTCCGCGTGGACCATCACGAGCTCGTCGAGGTAGCCGCGATAGAGGGCCGCCTGTGTCTCGAGCGTCCGGTAGCCGTCCCAGACCAGGAGCCCGAGTCCGTCCGGGAGCGCCGCCGAGGCCCGCACCAGCCGGTCGGCCACCCCCTCCCGCAGCCAGCACGAGGGAAGGGCGCCGGGCAGGCCCATCTGGTGGTAGCGGGGGTCCTCGCCCACCCGTCCTCCGAGGTCGGCGACCCGGACCAGCGGCTCGTCGATCGGCTCGATCGGCACCTCGCGCCAGCCGGCCGGCGCGCGCAGGGCCGGGATCGGGCGGGCGGCCGCCCTCATCGGCGCCGCCGCGGACGCCGGGCCGGATCGTGCTCGCGGACGTACTCCTGGGCCTCCACGTGCGGCCCGGGGTCCGCGCCGGCGGCGACGGCGAGGAACGGCTCCACCACCGCCGAGGGGTGTGGCACCGTGGCCGGGTCCTCGCGGGGGTAGGCGGCGGCCCGCATCCCCGTGCGCACGCCGCCCGGGTTGATGGCGACGCAGCGGATCCCGCGCGGGGCCAACTCCTCGCGCAGCATCCCGGTGATGCCGTCGATCGCCAGCTTGGCGATCGCGTAGGCGCCCCAGGTGGGGCGGCCGGCCGCGCCGGACGTGACGTTGACGATCGCGCCGCCGTCGGCCATCGCCGGCAGCACGCGCTGGATCAGGCGCAGCGTCCCGACCACGCCGACGTCGAGCACCTCCTCGAAGATGTCCGGCGGGTACTCCGCCAGCGGCGCCTGCACGCCCAGGATGCCCGCGTTGTTGACGAGCACGT
>JAWVEW010000186.1:0-3382 GCA_033856495.1 Miltoncostaeaceae bacterium
GCGCCGGCGCCGATCCGCGGCCCCGCGGCGCGCGGCGGGGGGCGCGGCTGGCTCTCCGTCGACGTCACCCGGCTGGTTCGCGGCAGCGGCGTCCACAGCTTCGCGCTCACCGTCCCGACCGGCCGCCTGCTGCTCTTCAGCCGCGAGGCGGGCTCCGCGGTCGCGCCTCGGCTGGTGGTGGACAGCACGACCGCGCCGGCCGCCGCTCCCGCCGCGCCGGCGCCGCCCCAGCCGGTCCCGACGCCCCCCGCGCCCACCGGCCCGCCGGTCGTGGCGGCGGCGATCGGAGACATCGCGTGCGCGCCGGGCAATGCCAGCCTCACGGGCGGCGGCCCCAGCTGCCGCCAGGGCGCCATCGCCGACCTGGTGGCCGGATCGGGCGCCAGCGCGCTGCTGGCGCTGGGCGACAACCAGTACGAGCGCGGGTCGATCGAGGAGTTCCAGGGCTCCTACGAGACGGCGTTCGGCCGCTTCCGCGCGATCACGCGTCCCGTGCCCGGGAACCACGAGTACCTCACGCCCGACGCGGCCGGCTACTTCCAGTACTTCGGCGCCGCCGCCGGCGACCCGGCGAAGGCCTATTACAGCTTCGAGCTCGGCGCCTGGCACGTCGTGGCCCTCAACTCGAACTGCGCCAGGGTCGGAGGCTGCCAGCGCGGCTCGCCGCAGGAGCTGTGGCTGCGCGCCGACCTCGCGGCCCACCCGGCCCACTGCACGCTGGCCTACTGGCACCACCCCCGCTACAACTCGGGCAAGTTCGGCGACGAGGGCGACCTGCGGCCGATCTGGCAGGCGCTGGTGGACGGCGGCGCCGAGGTCGCCCTCGCGGGCCACGCGCACGACTACGAGCGGTTCGCCCCCCAGGACGCCGCCTCGGGCCTGGATCCCGCCCGGGGTGTCCGCCAGTTCGTCGTCGGGACCGGCGGCGCGAACCACACGCCGATCCGGACCATCCGCCCCAACAGCGAGGTCCGCAACGACGACACCTTCGGGATCCTGGTGCTGACGCTCCGCCCCACCGGCTACGACTGGAGCTTCGTTCCCGAGCCTGGCGGCGCCTTCGCCGACGCCGGCTCCGACGTCTGCCACTGACGGCGCTCTCCCGAGCGCCGTCGAGTCGCGCCGCCGCCGGCGACGGCGACGGCTGCACCCCTGGCAGCGAGGCAGGTGCGACGGTCGCCGACGATTGGCACTGGCGTGACGTGATGGCCTGTGGTCAATTGACCGCGCGTGCGGCGGTCAATTGGCCATCTGGGTCAGCGCGCGGGATCACGGGACCACAGCGCCGGACAACCAGCAGTCGGCATGCCAGATTGTCTGGACATTCTGGCATGCCAAGTTCCGGGCCGGCAGCCAGGCGCCACGGCGGACCCAGGGTCCGCTCAGCCCTCGGGCAGGTCCAGGAACCGGCGGGCCACGGCGCCGTAGTCGGCGTCGCCGGCGACGCCGCGGAAGAGGCCGGCGGCGACGTCGCCCAGCGGCAGCGGGGCGCCTGCCAGGTCCTGGGCGTGGCGCAGGTCCTTGCGCAGGTCGCGGGCGCGGAAGCCGGGCCGGTGGTCGCCGGCCAGCACGCGCGGGAAGAGGTGCTCGAGCTGCCACGAGGAGCCTGAGGAGCGAAGGACCACCTCGCGCAGGAGGGCGGGGTCGACGCCCGCGCGCTGCCCCATCGCCAGCGCCTCCGCCGTGCCGGCGGTGATCACCGCGACCAGCAGGTTGTTGACGAGCTTGGCGACGAGGCCGGACCCCACCGGCCCGCAATGGACGCGCTTCGCGGGATCGCCCATGGCGTCGAGGGCGGGCAGGGCGCGATCGAGCGCCGACGCGTCGCCGCCGCACATGATCGCGAGCGTGCCGGCCTCCGCCCCGACCGGGCCGCCGCTGACCGGGCAGTCGCAGTAGACGACCCCCCGCGCGGCGCAGGCCTCCGCCAGGTCGCGCGCGACCGCGGGGGCGATCGTGCTCATCTCGACCAGCACCGGCGGCGGCGCCGGCGCCTCCAGCATCCCCAGCACGACCTCGCGCACGTCGTCGCTGTCGGTGACGCAGGAGCAGGCGAGGTCGGCGCCGTCCACCGCCGCCGCCGGGCTCGTCGCCAGCTCGGCGGGCAGGCCTGCCGCCCTGGCCGGGGTGCGCGCGTAGAGGCGCACCTGGTGGCCGGCGGCGGCGAGGTTGCGCACCATCCCCGCGCCCATCAGGCCCGCGCCCACGAACCCGATCCGAAGCGGCGCGCTCATGTCCGGTAGCGCTCCTCCTCGGCGCGGTGGCGCTCGAGCTCGACGACCGGCTCGAAGTCGCGGAACGAGAGCGCGAGCTCCGGGTGGTCGCGCAACGTGCCCTGCTCGCGCAGCACCGCGAACGCCTGGCGGACCGCCCGGGCCGCGGCGAAGAGGCCGGTCAGCGGCGTCACGATCAGGTCGTAGCCGAGGTCGTGGAGCTCGCCGGGCGTGAGCAGCGGCGTCCGTCCGCCCTCGATCATGTTGGCCACCCGCACCACGCCGTCCACCTCGCGGGCCACCCGCTCGAGCTCCTCGATGCTCTCCGGCGCCTCGACGAAGATCGCGTCGACGCCCAGGTCGCGGGCGGCCTGGGCGCGCGCGATCGCCTCGTCCAGCGAGACCGCGCTGCGGGCGTCCGTGCGGGCCACCAGGAAGAGGTCGACGCCGCGGGCGCGCTGGTCCAGCACCGCGCGCAGCTTGGCCAGCCACTCGGCGCTCTGGATGACCCGCTTGCCGGCGAAGTGACCGCACTTCTTGGGCCACTCCTGGTCCTCGAGGAAGATCCCGGCCGCGCCTGCCCGATGCAGCAGCTCGGCGGTGCGGATGGCGTTGAGGGCGTTGCCGTAGCCGGTGTCGGCGTCCACGATCACGGGCCGTCCCGCGGCGCTGCAGAGGGCGCGCGCCACCTCGACGATCTCGGTCTGCGTGAGGTAGCCGAAGTCCGGGAGCCCCAGGCGCGAGGCCGAGACGGAGTAGCCGGACACGAAGAGCACCTCGAACCCCGCCTCGGCGGCCAGGCGAGCCGTCAGGGCGTCGTAGACCCCGGGCATGTTCACCGTCTCGCCGGCGCGCAGCCGCGCCCGGATCGCCTCGGCAAGGCTCGCGGGCGCCCCGCCGCTCGTCGTCGTCATCGCCCCTCGGTCAGTCGAGCTTGAGCTCGATGCCCGCGCGCTTCTCGGCGTCGCGGATCAGCGTGAGGATCGACGCGGCGGCCGGCAGGAAGCCGAGGTTGTACCGCTCGAGGTCATCGACCACCTCGACCAGCCGGCCGTCGTCGGTCTCGATCAGGAGCCGCGCCATCGCCACCTCCGGGTCGCCGCCACGCGTCGGCGAGCAGCATACGCGGCGGCCGCGGCGGACCACCGCGCAGGACGAACGTGTGGACG
>JAWVEW010000187.1:0-3086 GCA_033856495.1 Miltoncostaeaceae bacterium
TCGTCGCCAGCCGCGCCGCGGCCGGCGGCGCGGCCGACTCGCTCTACCTGCTGGCCGACGGCCGGCGCTTCCCCGATGGGACGGTGGTCGCCTCGGAGCCGCTGGATGACGACCCCGGCTGGGAGCCGGTGCCGGAGGGGCGCATCGTGGTCGTCGTGCGCGACCGCGAACCGCGGCTGGAGCTCGTCGCATGACCGAGGGCTCCGCTCGACTGGCGCCGCGCCGGCCTGCCAAAAGGGCCGCGCGCCGCCGGCCGCTGCCCTACCGGCTCGACGTCCACGTCGTCAGCTCGGGAGCGCGCGCGGCGATGGCCGCCGACGTGCGCGCCGGGCTGACCGCCAGCCCCAAGTGGCTGCTGCCCAAGTACTTCTACGACGATCGGGGCTGCGAGCTGTTCGAGGCGATCACGCTCCTGCCCGAGTACTACCAGACCCGCACCGAGCTGGCGCTGCTGCGTGCGGAGGCCCCCGGCATCGTGGCCCGCCACGGGCCGACCGAGCTGCTGGAGCTGGGGTCCGGCTCCTCGCACAAGACCCGGGCGCTGCTCGACGCGATGCGCGACGACGGTGGCCTGCGCCGCTACCTGCCCTTCGACATCAGCCCCGGCGCGCTGCTCGCCGCCGCCGGACGGCTGGCCGAGGACTACGCCGGCGTGCGCGTGCGCGCGGTCGCCGGCGACTTCGAGCGCCACCTCGGCCGCATACCGGCGCCCCCCCGGGGCGGCCGGCGGCTGGTCGCATTCCTGGGCGGCACCGTCGGCAACCTCCATCCCGCTGCCCGCGAGCCGTTCCTCCGGTCGGTGCGGATGCTCCTGCGCCCGGAGGACCGGCTCCTCGTCGGCACCGACCTGGTGGGCGACCGGGCCCGCATCGAGGCCGCCTACAACGACGCGGCGGGGGTGACGGCGGCCTTCAACCTCAACCTGCTGTCGGTCCTGAACGCGGAGCTCGACGGCGACCTCGATCCCCGGCGCTTCGAGCACGTGGCGTTCTACGACGCCGACTTCGAGTGGATCGAGATGCGCCTTCGCGCGCGCGAGGCCCACACGGCCCGCCTGCGCGCGCTGGACCTCGCGGTCCCGTTCGCGGCCGGCGAGGAGGTCCGGACCGAGCTCTCCTGCAAGTTCACGCGCGCGAGCGTGGAGCGGATGTACGCGGACGCGGGGCTCGAGCTGCTGGAATGGCGCACGGACCCGCGCGGCTGGTTCGCGATCTCCCTGGCGGCACCGGCGTAGCGGTCGCGGTCGCGGTCAGGGGGATGGCGCGGTACCCTCCGGCGGACACACGTGTCGCCGATGTTCTCGCCCCTTCGCGCCCTTCGCGGCCCCACCATCCGGGCGATGCTCGCTCGGATGGCGATCGTGGCCGTCGCCCTCGTCGTCGTGCTCGCGGCCGTCCGGATCGTCGGCCAGCGCGTCTCGTCGAGCCGCTACCACCAGGCGGCGGTCACCGAGGTCGCCCGGATCCAGCCGGTCAGCCGTCTGCAGACCGACATGCTGAACGCCCAGACCGCCGTGCAGGGCTACATCACCACGATCGATCCCTTCCGGCTGCTCGCCTTCCAGGACGCGCTGATCGCCTTCAGCCGCGGAATCGTCGCGGGCCGGCAGGCAAACCTGGACGCGCCGGAGGTGCTGGCCAGGCTCGAGCGCCTGAACGACCTCGCGAACACGTGGCAGGGGCTCAACGTGAGGGCCATGAGGATCGCGGAGTTCGGCCGCACCGTGCAGGCGCTGCGGATGACGAAGGGGGCCCTCAACCCGTTCAACCTCGAGCACAAGCAGCTCATGGCGCTGCTCCAGCAGCGCCGGATCGACGCCGTTCGCGAGGCCGACCAGTGGGGGGCGACCTCCTACTGGATCTCGAACGCCGCGATCGCGCTCGGCGGGCTGGTGCTCATCTTCTTCGCCGTCCGGATCGCGCGCCGGGTGCTGGGGCCGCTGGGCGCGCTCCAGGCGGCGACGACCCGCATCGGCCAGGGGCGCGTCGGCGAGCCGGTGCCGGTGCACCCCCAGAAGGACGAGATCCACGACCTCGCCGAGGCCTTCAACGCGATGGAGCTCGACCTCTCCGCCGCGCGCCGCCAGCTCGAGGCGCGGGCGGCCGAGCTGGAGGAGGCGAACCGCCTCAAGGGCGAGTTCGTCGCCAACGTCAGCCACGAGCTGCGCACCCCGCTCAGCTCGATCATCGGCTACTCGCAGCTGCTGCTGGACACCGACCACCACGAGCTGACCGAGGAGCAGCACTCCGACGTCATGACGATCCTCACCGCCGCCGAGCACCTCCTGGTGCTGATCAACGACGTGCTCGACATGGCCCGCATCGACGCCGGACAGCTCGAGGTGGCGCCGCAGGCGTCGGACGCGCGCGAGCTCGCCCGCGAGGCCTGCCAGGCGGTGGCCACGTTGGCCCACGCCAAGGGGCTCGCGCTGGTGCAGGAGCTGCCGGACGAGGCCGCGCCGGCCTTCTGCGACCCGGGCCGCGTGCGCCAGGTGCTGCTGAACCTGCTCGGCAACGCGGTCAAGTTCACCGACGCCGGCGCGGTGACGGTCCGGGTCGAGTCGTCGGGGCCGTGGTGCCTGATGATCGTGAGCGACACCGGCCCCGGCATCCCCGAGGACGAGATCGCCGGCATCTGGCACGAGTTCCGCCAGGTCGACGGCTCGCTCACGCGCCGTCGCGGCGGCACCGGCCTCGGCCTCGCGATCACGCGCCACCTCGTCGGGCTGCAGGGGGGCACCATCACCTGCGAGAGCGAGGTGGGCGTGGGCTCCACCTTCACGGTGGCGCTGCCGGCCCACGGCGAGGCGGGCAACGGGGCGCAGGCGGCCCGGTTCGCACGTCCGGCGCCCCCCGGGGCGCGCGTGCTGCTGGTGGAGGACAACCCCGACACGGCGCGGCTGATGGCGCGCTGGCTTCGCGGCGCCGGCTACTACCCCGAGGTGGCCGACAGCGCCGAGGCGGCGCTCCGGATGCTGGAGGCGGGGCCGCCGCCCGACTGCATCGTGCTCGACCTGATCCTGCCCGGGCTGGACGGCTTCGGGCTCCTGAGCCGGCTGCGCGAGCGTCCGGAGGTCGCCGACATCC
>JAWVEW010000188.1:0-11991 GCA_033856495.1 Miltoncostaeaceae bacterium
CTCCCTCTCTCGACGAGAGCGCGCTCGGCTTCGGTGCGCTCTGGGGCTTCGACTCCGTCGGCGACCGCATCTACGCCCTCGACCCCCGGCGGCTGGTCGGCCGCGGGCGGTGGTTCCGCGTCAGCCGCCAGCGCCCGGAGGCGATCGCGACCGGCGCCGGGGGCGTGTGGCTGGCGAGCATCGGGCCGCCCGCCACGCGTCGGGGGCGTACGGTCACGGCGCGCCGGACCGGCACGCTCGTTCGGATCGACCCGACCGCACGTCGCATCACCGCGCGGGTCCGCCTCGGGGTACCGGGAGCGGTCCTGCCGCTGAAGGTGGCGCCCAACGCGCTGGCCATCACGGGCGCAGAGGTCTGGGTCGGCCTCTCCGGCCTCGGCCGCGTGCTTCATGTGAGCACGCGAGCGATGGCAGTGGTGGGAGCGATCGACCTCGGTCCGGGCCGTCTTCAACTCGCGGCAGGAGCGAAGCTCGTCTGGGCGCTCAACGTCGACCGTGCCACTCTCACCCGGATCGGGCCGGGGCGAGCGTCCCAGTCCTGGCAGGTGCCGCTCCCGCCTGGGATCGCCGCCTATCCAATCCGGCTCGCGCTCGGCGCCGGAGGCGTCTGGGTTCTCTGGGAGAGCGACGGCGGGAAGAGTGGCTTCTGCCGATTCGCACCGGCGTCGCGACGCTGGACGCCGTGCCGATGATCGCGCGGCAGTCGGGGGCGGACCGCGGTCAGTCGACCGCGGTCGCCCGGCTGACCGGCTCCCACTCCTCCAGCTCGGCCCGGACCGCGTCGAGGTGGCTCCGGATGGCGTCGACCCCGTCGCCGCCCAGCACGAGGCGCAGCGGCGTCCGCTCCGCGTCCAGCGCGCGCAGGATCGCGGCCGCGGCCTTGGCCGGGTCCCCCGGCTGGGCGCCGTCGCCCGAGCCGACGAACTGCCGGGTCGGGCCGACGGTCTCGGCGTACTCGGGCATCTCGCGCGACATGTGGGCCGCCGTCGCGGCGAACAGACCGGTGCGGAACGCGCCGGGCTCCACGATCAGCACCCGGATGCCGAACGGGGCGACCTCCAGGGCGAGCGCCTCCGTCAGCCCCTCGAGCGCGCACTTCGTGGCCGAGTAGGCGCCGAAGCCGGCGTAGGACAGCTGGCCACCGACCGAGGACATCTGGACGACGGCGCCCGACCGCCGGCGCCGCATGTGCGGCAGGGCTGCGCGCGTCAGTGCGACCGGGCCGAAGACGTGGGTCTCGAAGATCCGCCTGAGCTCGTCGTCGGTGGTCTCCTCCACCGCGCCCACCTGCGTGAAGCCGGCGTTGTTCACCAGTACGTCGATGCGGCCGAACCGCGCGACCACCTCCTCGACCACCTCGGCGCAGCGCTGGAGGTCCGTCACGTCGAGGGTGACGGCCGCGACCCGGTCGGGCGCCGCTGCGGCCAGCTCCTCGAGCGGCTCGCGGCGCCGGCCCGCGGCCACCACGACGTCGCCGCGCGCCGTGGCCGCCTCGAGGATCGCCCTGCCGAACCCGGAGGACGCTCCGGTGACGAGCCAGACACGGGGGCCGTCGCTCACCGCGCCAACCCTAACGACGGTCCCGCGCCGGAGCCCCGCGGCGCGCTCGTTGACGCTCCCCGGTGCAGCCAATAGCGAGTGATTTCGAGCAGGTCGTCGAGCAGCACCACGCGGCGCTCGGCGAGATCATCGGAGGGAGCGCCGAGGGCTTCAAGGCCCTCTTCTCCCGCGAGGACGACGTCACCCTGGCGAACCCCTTCGGCCCCCCCGCGCGCGGAAGGGCGCGGGTCGAGGAGACGCTGGACGGCGCCGCGGGCAACTACGAGTGGGGCGAGCTTCGCTCGTTCGAGATGGTGGCACGGTGCGTCACTCCCGACCTCGCCTACACGGCGGAGCTGGAGCGTTTCAGCGCGAGACTCGCCGGACGGGACGAGGCGAGCCCGGTGACCCTGCGCTGCACCACGGTCTTTCGGCCCGAAGGCGGGACCTGGAGGATCGTCCATCGCCACGCGGACCCGATCGCGTCGGTTCGGCCGGCGGAGTCCGTGCTCGAGACGTAGCGGCGTCAGCGCAGCGTCCGCTCGCCCGCCGGCACCGGCACCGCCAGCCGGTTCTCGGGCGGCGCCAGCGGGCAGCTCCAGCGCGGGTCGTAGGCGCAGGAGGGGTTGTAGGCGTAGTTGAAGTCGAGCACCAGGCGCGCCCCGTCCGCGCTGGCGCCCAGGTCGGCGCCCTTCACCGTGTCGAGCAGGTAGCGGCCGCCGCCGTATGTCTCCCTGCCGGCCAGGGCGTCGCGGAACGGCAGGAAGAGCCCGCCGCCGTAGCCCTCCAGCCAGTAGACCGCGAGCGCCACCGGCTCGCCGGCGAGCGCGGGGCGAACCCGGCCGAGCTGGAGCAGCCGGATCGGCTCGCCGGTGCCGGTCCGAACGACGAGCGGCTCCGCCGCCGGATCGTGTTCCAGCGCCGCCTCCACGCGCAGGTCGGGCCGGTGCGGGAAGTAGTCGAGGCCCGCGAAGCCCGTCCGCCGCTCCGGCGGCAGGGGGCTCTGGGGATGCGAGCGGAAGAGCTCGTCGCGGGCGGCGCGGAAGGCGTCCAGCGCGGCCGGGTGCCCCCCGCCCGCCCGGACGGCGCCGTAGATCCCGGCCACGCGGCGCCTCCAGTCCAGGAGCTGCAGCGGCCAGCCCGGCATGCTCGGCTCCGTCACGGGCCCTCCCGCCGGAGATCGGCGCCGGCGCCGGCGAGGGCCGCCGCCACGGCCTCGGGGTCGGCTCCCGGCCGGAGCAGCCGGGCCGGCCCGCCGGCGGCGAGCGGACGCAGGTCCACCACCGCGGATGCGACGCCCGGCAGCCGCCCGGCGTCGACCTCGCAGACCGCCGCGGCGCGGATGCGCGCCGGCACCTCGTCGATGGCGGCGGGGTCCCGGCCGCCGGGGTCGTTCGCGCTCGTCGCCACCAGCGGCAGGTCGAGCGCCGCGAGCGGCCCGCCCATTCGCGGCGCGCGCAGGCCCACCGAGCCCGCCTCCTCGCCGGCGGCGGGCGCGTAGCGATGCACGGGGTCGGCCACCAGGCAGGTGGCGGGCCCGGGCAGCAGCGCGCGGGCGGCCCGCCGGGTGGCCTCGTCCAGGGGCGCCAGCGCCGCCTCCAGCAGGGCGGGGGCGAGCAGCAGCACCTGGCAGGGCTGGGCGCGCGGGCGCCCCTTCAGGGCATAGAGGGCCGCGACGCCGCCGGGGGAGTCGAGCGCGGCCGCCAGCCCGTACACCGTGTCGGTGGGCAGGAGGGCGAGGCCGCCGGCGCGCAGGGCCGCGCGCAGGGCGGCGATCTCGCTCGCGCTCACCGCCCGCCCGCGCCCGGCGCCCGGCCGCCCACGGCGCGGGCGATCCCGGCCAGGTCGTCCCGCGCCGCCACCGCCACCAGGCCCGCACGCCGCCAGAGGCCCCTGACGGCCGCGGCCTGCCCGGCGCCGACCTCGGCGATGAGCCACCCGCCGGCGGTCAGGTGGGCAGGCGCCTCGGCGGCGATGCCCGCGAGAGCCTCGAGGCCGGTCGGCCCCGCGAGCAGCGCCTCGCGCGGCTCGTGGCGCAGCTCCGGCGAGGCGGCGGCCAGGTCGGCCTCGGAGAGGTAGGGCGGGTTCGCCACCACGAGGTCGAAGCGGCGCGCGCCGAGCGCCGCGAAGCCGTCGGAGCGGATCCACTCCACCGACGCGCCGGCCGCGGCGGCGTTCGAGGCGGCGAGGGCGAGCGCCGCCGGAGAGCGGTCGATGGCGGTCAGCCTCAGGTCGGGCCGCTCGTCGGCGAGGGCGAGCGCGATCGCCCCGCTGCCGGTACCCCAGTCGAGCGCCGCTCCGCCCGGCGGGGCCACCTCGAGCGCCCACTCCACGAGCGTCTCGGTCTCCGGCCGGGGGACCAGCACGTCGGCGCTCACGCGCAGGCGCAGGCGCCGGAAGGCGCGCTCGCCGACCAGGTGCGCCACCGGCTCCCGCCCCCTGCGCCGCTCGACGAGGCCGTCGTAGGCGGCGCGCTGCGCCTGCCGGGGCAGCCGCTCCGGCGCCGTGTGCAGGGCCAGCCGGTCGACGCCGAGGACGTGGGCCAGCAGCAGCTCGGCGTCCAGTCGCGGCGTCTGCGAGCCGGCCTCCGCCAGCAGCGCGGCGGCGCGGCGGACGAGCGCCGCGACCGGCTCCCCGGCGGGGCCGCTCAGCGCCGGGCGAGCGCCAGGACGAACGAGGCGAGCGGCCCGTGCAGGTACTCGCCCAGCCGGTCCACCGCGGTCAGGACGCTCGCCAGATCGGCCACCGGCTCGGGCTGCGCGTACGCCATGCGGAGGTAGAGCCTGGCCGGCTCCGCGTGCATCGGCTCCAGCGAGAGGTCCAGCGTGCCGTCGCCGAGCCGCCGCCAGGCGCGCAGGCCGAGGCTCAGGTCCTCGTCGCCGAGGAGGGCGGTGCGGTCCTGGTCGAAGCGCAGGACGTCCTCCGCGAGCAGGCGCCGCGCGCCGTCCTCGCCCTCGCAGTCCCAGATCGCCACCAGCGTGACGTCCTCGATCCAGAGCGCGGCGACGCCGTAGCGCTCGATCGCCTCGCCGAGCAGGCCGGCGACCCGCTCCCGACCCTCGCCCAGGCCCAGCCGGGTGACCCCGCAGGAGGACGCCTGGTTCGGGCGCAGGACGAACTCCGCCCCGTCCGCGCCGGACAGCGTCGCGCCGCCCTCCGCCTGGAGCTCGAGGCGGGTGAGGCCGTACCGGTCGCTGACGCCCGCGAAGAAGAGGGCGATGTCCTGCTGGGAGAGGTCGACCGGCTCGAAGCGCACGGTGACCCCGAGGAACTCGGTGCGCAGGAGGTCCGGGTTGGGGGCCATCAGGCCTCCGCGTCCTCCAGGCGCTGGCGGCGCTCCTCCGCGGCGAGGGCGTCGGTCAGGCCGCGGAGCTGCCCCTGCAGGACCTGCTCGCGCAGCGGCACCGTCATGTCCACGCGATGGTCCGTGACCCGGTTCTGAGGGTAGTTGTAGGTGCGGACCTTCTCGCCCCGCGCCCCCGTGCCCACGTGCGAGCGGCGGGCGGCCGAGAGCTCGGCCTCGTGCGCCAGGCGGGCGCGCTCGTGCAGGCGCGCGCGCAGCACGCGCAGCGCCCGCTCCTTGTTCTGGAGCTGGCTCTTCTCGTCCTGCATGGACACCACGAGGCCGGTCGGCAGGTGGGTCACGCGCACGGCCGAGTCGGTCGTGTTCACGCTCTGGCCTCCGGGCCCGGTGGAGCGGTAGGTGTCGATCTTGAGCTCGTTCGGCTCGATGCGGACCTCGACCTCCTCCGTCTCGGGCAGAACCGCGACGGTGGCGGTGGAGGTGTGCAGGCGCCCCGCGCTCTCGGTGGCCGGCACGCGCTGCACCCGGTGCACGCCGCCCTCGTGCTTGAAGACCGCGTGGGCGCCGCGCCCCTTCACGGCGAAGGTCGCCTCCTTGACGCCCCCCGCGTCGGCCGCGCTGACGCTGAGGAGCTCCACCCGGAAGCCCTGCAGCTCCGCGTAGCGGGTGTAGATGTCGAGCAGGTCCCGGGCGAAGAGGGCCGCCTCCTCACCGCCGGTCCCGGCCCGGACCTCCACGATCGTGTCCTTGTCGTCGTTCGGGTCGGACTCGATCATCGCCTCGCGGATCTCGATCTCGAGCTCCTCGGCCTCCGTCCGGGCCTCGCGCAGGAACTCCCGGAGGTCCTCGTCGTCGCCCTCGACGAGCAGCTCCTCCGCCTCGCGCGCCCGCTCGGCCGCGTCCCGGTAGCGCTCCACCAGGCGCGCGGCCGGCTCCAGGTCGGAGTAGCGCTTGGCGAGCTGCGCGTACCGGGCGTGGTCTCCGCTGATGCCGGGGTCTGCGAGGGCGTCGGTCAGCTCGCGCCGGGAGCGCTCGACCTGGTCGGCGAGCCTGTCGGTGACGGACTGGCTCACGCCATCACCTCGACCCGGTCCGCCCACGCCGGCCGCTCGCTCTCGAGCTCCAGCACGCGGCGCAGGGCCCGGCACGCGACGTCCAGCTGCTCGAGGTCGGGCTGGCGGGTGGTGAGGTGCTGGAGCCAGAGCCCCGGCTTCATGATGGTGAGGACGCGCGGGTCGTCCTTGTGGCGGCCCGCCCAGCGGATCACCTCGTAGGAGAGGCCCGCGACCACCGGCACGCCGACGATGCGGGAGAGGATCAGCCAGCCGATGCCGGGGGTGCCGACAGCAGCGAACACGAAGATCGAGATCACCATCACGATCAGCAGGAAGGCGGTGCCGCAGCGCACGTGCAGCTGGCTGAAGCGGCTGGCGGACTCCGCCTCCACCGGCTCGCCGGCCTCGTAGGCATGGATCGCCATGTGCTCGGCGCCGTGGTACTGGAAGACCCGGCGCAGGTCGGGCACGAACGAGATGCCGATGATGTAGCCGAGGAAGATCGCCACCCGGATCAGGCCCTCGACGGCCCAGAAGGCCAGCCCGGACTGCAGGCCGAAGAGGCTGGTGAGGAAGACCGGCAGCACGAAGAAGAGCCCGATGGAGAACACCAGGCTCATCGCGATCGTCAGGCCGACCTGCTTCTTGGAGAGCGACTCGCCCTCCTCCGCGCCGCCTGCCGCCTGCGAGGCGGAGATGGCGAGCGCCTTCATCCCGATCACGAGGCTCTCGGCCAGGGCGATGACGCCCCGCACGATCGGCCAGCGCAGGAACGGCTTACGGACCTGCCAGGGCGTGATCGCCTGCTCGACCAGAGCGACGTCCCCCTCGGGCCGGCGCACCGCGACCGCCCAGCTGCGGACGCCGCGCATCATCACGCCCTCGATGACGGCCTGGCCGCCCACCTGCACGCCGGGCGCGGCCAGCGCCAGGCGGCCGAGGCGGCCGAGTCGCCCGGCCCGGCTCGTGCGACCGCCCGCGTCGGCGCTCATGCCCGCCAGCGCCGGCCCCGGCCTCAGGCCGGGGTCCGTCCGCGCTGACGACGCGCGAGCTTGCGCTGGAAGCGCTCGACCCGTCCGCCCGAGTCGACGAGCTTCTGCTTGCCCGTGTAGAAGGGGTGGCAGACGCTGCAGATCTCCACCTTGATCTCCTGCTTGGTGGAGCGGGTGAGGAACTCGTTTCCACAGGTGCAGCGCACCGTCGCGGTCACGTAGGAGGGGTGGATGTCGGATTTCATCTGACCTCGCTGCAGGCTCGCCGAACCCGCGTGCTGCGGGTGATGGACCAAGTGTAGCGCGCCTCGCTCGCGGCCCACCGGGGCGCCGGGCCGCGCTCCGGGCGGCCTTCGGCGTCAGCGTCCCGTGTTCTCGCGGCCCCGGCGCGACGCCCGACGATCGCGCGTCCGTGCGCAAATCGTCTGGACCGGGGACCCGCGGGTGTTGCATCCGTGCCCGAAATGCATCGGCGGCGACCCACGGCGGCTTGAGCCTCCGTGACGCGGCGTCAGCCTGTTCGCGCCGGATCGGGGAGCAGCGCCGCGTAGAGCGCCTCCATCCGCTCGGCGTTCGCCGCCCACGTGTACCGCTCCAGCGCCCGCTCGTGCGCCCGCGCGCCCAGCCGGTCCGCCAGCGTGGGGTCGTCCAGCACCCGCGCGAGCGCGGCGGCCAGGGCCCGCGGGTCGCGCGGGGGGACGAGGAAGCCGGTCTCGCCGTCCTCCACGATCTCCGGCGTGCCGTCCACCGCCGTGGCCACGACCGGGCGGGCGCAGGCCATCGCCTCGCACACGACCGTCGGCAGGCCCTCGCTGAGGCTGGGCAGGACGAAGACGTCGCCGGCGGCGATCCACCAGGCCACCTCGTCGTGCGGCACCTTCCCCGCGAAGCGCACCCGCTCCCCCAGGCCCAGCTCGCGCACCCGGGCCTCCAGCGCCGGCCGCAGCTCGCCGATCCCGACCGCGGCCAGCAGGGGCGCCCCGCCCGGCCGGCGGGCCAGCAGCCCGAGCGCCTCGATCAGCGCGTCCACCCCCTTGCGCGGCACCAGCTTCCCCACGTAGCTCACCACCGGCCCGTCGTCGGGGAGCCCGAGGCGGGCGCGCGCCTCGGCCCGCTCGCGGGGGAGGAAGACGCGCGTGTCGGCGCCGTTCGGGACGACCGCGACCGCGCGCCGCGGCCGGCCCACCGCCTGGCAGGCATCCCGGATCGCGCGGCTGACGGTGACGATCTGGTCGATCGCGCCCACCGCCTCGGCGACCCGCGCGCGCGAGGCGGACCCCCGGCTCGGCACGTCGAGCACGTCCGCGCGGTGGGCGGTGGCGACGACCGGCACGCCGAGGCCGGCGCCCAGCCGCGCCGCCGCCCAGCCGTCGGGCACCAGCATCTGGGCGTGGATCAGGTCGTAGGGCCAGCGCCGGCGCAGCCGCCGCAGGGGCCCCCGGATGGCGAGGAGCATGGCCTCCCCGTTGCGGTGCCCGAGCCGACCGCCCGGGAGGCTGAGCTTGCGCGGGTAGAGCACCGGCACCCCGTCGACGCGGTCGCCCGCGGGCACGCTGCGGTGGGCGCGCCAGCGCGCCGCGAGCGGCGGCGCCCACGGGGTGGGCGAGACCACCCGCACGTCGTGCCCGAGGGCGATCAGCGCGCGCACCTGCTCGTGCACGAAGATCCCGGCCGTCGGGTTCACCGGGCCCGGGTACATGTGGCTCAGCATGAGGACCCTCACGGCGCGGGCTCCGCCTGCGCCGCGGCCCGTCGGGCCAGCACGAGCGTCAGCATCCCGAGCCCGAAGGTGATCCACATCGGCGCGAAGTGGATCGCGGTGGACGGCCCCAGGGAGCCGAAGACGAAGCCGAACAGGGCGAGCGAGCCGGCGAGCCCCAGGTAGCGCGCGAGCGGGTCCGGGGAGCGGCGGGCGACCCGCATCTGGCCGCGCAGGAGCGTCAGGTAGAAGGCGACGTAGATGGCGAGGCCGATCAGCCCTCCGTTCACGAGCACCTCGAGCCACCAGTCGTGGAGGTTGCCGACGCCGGGGAAGTCGGCCAGCGCGCGCACGTGCGTCTCGGCGTTCCCCGCGCCGACGCCCAGGCCGCCGGTCTCGCCGACCAGGTTCAGCCCGTCGCCCAGCAGCGAGCTGCGCACCGCGCCCGACCCCTGCTGCGCGGCCACCTGCTCGCTCAGGATGCTGAAGCTGAACTTGGTCACCGCCCGCTGGGGCAGCGGGATCAGCCCGCTCCCGAGCACGGAGGGCACCACCAGCGCCACGGCCAGCCCCGCCATCGCCAGCGCGAGCCCGAACTGGCGGCGGCGGCTGCGGTCGAAACCCAGCGTCACCAGGAGCCCCAGCAGCACCAGGCCGCCCGCGACCAGGTTCGCCTTGCTTCCCGTGAAGAGCAGCGCCACCAGCGACGCCACGGAGCCGGCGATGCCGATCGCCCGCAGGCGGACGTCCTTGAAGACCACCACCAGCGCCAGGAAGTAGGGGAGCGTGAGGGTGAGGTAGGTGGCGAAGTTGTTCTGGTTGCCGAAGAGGGACGTGGCCCCGAAGGCCACGTCGGACGGCCTGCCGAGCAGCGCCGACGTCGGCAGCCGGATGTGCAGCACGAGCTCCATGAAGGCGACCGCCAGGGCGAACCCAAAGGTGGCTCCCAGCGTCCAGAGCAGCATGCGGGCGCGGCGGGGGGTGCGGCAGGCCATCGCCATCCCGAGCGCCAGCCCGCCCATCATCCCCATGAAGAGGGTCCAGCGGGCCGCCGCCGCCAGGTCGTCGGCCCAGCCGATCGAGAGGGCGGTCCAGAGGAACCAGAGCCCGAGCAGGGCACCGGGCAGGGGCAGGCCGGCCGGGATCGTCAGGCGCCCGTCGAGCAGCAGGTAGCCCAGCGCGCCCAGGCCCAGCATCACGATCAGGATGCGGAAGGCGAAGAGCCACGGCGCGTTCGGCAGCGCCAGGTTCGGGCCCAGGATCGCGGCCACCGCCGTCACCACCACGGCCGCTCGCCCGAGGCGCGGCATCGGCACCCGCATCAGCAGCGCGCCGCAGGCCGCGAGGATGGCCAGCCCGAGCCCCACCAGCGGCAGCCAGACGGCGAGGGCGCCGGCCGCGAGCGCCGCCGCGGCCATGCCCAGGGCCTGCCGCGAACGCAGCCGGAAGGGCACCGCCCGCGCCTGGGCCGTCACGGACATCGGCCGCTGAGGCTAGCAACCACCGCGGCGAGCGGTCTCGCCGGAGGGTGCCCCGTCAGGACGATCGCCGGCGCGGCCCGCCTGTCCGTGCCACCACCTCCTCGAGGACGGCCTCGATGCGCCCGGCCTGGCGGTCGACGTCGTGCTGCTCCGCGGCGGCGCGGCAGACCCCGGGGTCGGGCGGCGCGGCCAGCAGGGCGAGGATCGCGGCCGCGATGGCGCCGGGATCGGCGGGATCCACCAGCGCGCCGGCCCGCCCGTCCGGCACCACCTCCGCGGTTCCGCCGACGCGGGTGGCGACCACCGGCCGGCCGCTGGCGAGCGCCTCCAGCGCGACCTGGCCAAGCGGCTCGACCCGGCTCACCAGCGCGAGCAGGTCGCAGGCGGCCATCCAGTCCACCACCTGCGCGTGCGGCAGCGCGCCGGGCCGGATGAGCGAGGAGCCCAGCCCGAGGGCCGCGGCGCCGGCGTCCACCGCGCGGGCCAGCGGGCCGTCGCCGACCAGCGCGAGGCGCGCGGCCGGGGCGCGGGCGCGGACGCGCGCGAAGGCCTGCAGCAGGGTCAGCGGGTTCTTGCGCTCGGTGAGGCCGCCCACGGCCAGGACGAGGGGGCCCGACGGCGCGAGGCCCAGGCGCCGGCGGGCGGCGGCCCGGTCGGCCGGGGCGAACCGGGTCAGGTCCACGCCCATGTTCACCACGGCGACCGGCGGCAGCGCCAGCCCGCTGGCGCGCAGCTCGCCGCGCAGGTGGCGGCTCACCGCGATCACGGCCGCCGCGCCGGCCAGGGCCGGGGCGCTCGCGCGCCGCAGCGCCGGGCGCGAGAGGTTGCGCACGTCCCGGCCGTGGGCGGTGAGCACCCACGGCCGCCGGGCGGCGCGGCCGCACGCGGCGGCGATCGCACCGGTCGGGAAGAGGTAGTGCGCCCAGATGACGTCCGCGCGGCGGGCGGCCGTGGCGGTCCGCGCGAGGAGGCCCGTGTACTTTGCGGGCGTCCGGAGGCCGCCTCGGGCGCGCCTGTCGATGGCGGCGACCTCGACCGGCACCCCCCGCCGCTCGAGCGCCGCGCAGATGTCGGCCACGAACACGCCGTAATCGGGGTCGGCCGGCCCGGGGAACATGTTCGTGACGCACAGGACCCGAGGCGGGCCGGGGCGCACCGAGCCCGGGCTCAGCCCGTCACCGCGACGCCGACCGAGCGCGGCCTGCCGGCGCCGGTGTCCGCGGTCAGCCGGTAGAGCCCGGGCGGCAGGGTTGCCAGGCGGGCGCCCAGCGCGACGCTGTTCGCCCCCTTGCGCCCGCGCAGGCCGACGGCCGCCAGCGCCCGTCCGCCGCCGGTCGGACGGACGAGCACGACGAGGGGGCCGGCGCGAGACAGCGTGAAGCGCAGCACGGGGCCGAGGAGGGCGGGGAACCGCGAGGGCGCCGCGCGCAGCGAGGTGATGCGCGGCCGCACCGGCGGCTCGTAGAACACGGCGCCCAGCGCGGTGTTCCGGCCGCCGCCGGCCTCCCACACCACGACCGCCTCGCCGGAGCCGGCGACCGCCACGTCCGGCGCGGTGGAGTCGGTGTCGCTGCCGCGCCCGGTGACCCCCCGCTGGAGCCCGAAGGCGCGGCCGGCGGGCCTGACCGCGGCCTCGAAGCCCACCGTCTCGCCGTCGTCGCGGGCCCAGACCGCGACCGCGTCGCCCGTGGGGGCCACCGCCACCCGCGCACCCCCCGGCTCGTCGAGGGGGTCGGTCGGGTCCTGCAGCGAGAGGTTCCGGGGCGCGGTCCAGGCGCCGCCGGCCGCGAGCAGCGCGGCCTGGACGCCGCTCGGCTGGCCGCCGCGATCGACCCCCCACACCGCCACCGTGCCGCCCACGGCGTCGACGCCCACCCGCGGGCCGTTGGCGCCCTTGCCCGAGATGGTCCGCGGCGGGCCG